>NZ_JBCOMJ010000046.1:0-28236 GCF_040924225.1 Ruminococcus sp. RTP21484sp1_RTP21277st1_D2_RTP21277_210401
GAACCATGCGGTTCTGTGCGCTTATGCGGTATTAGCAGTCATTTCTGGCTGTTATCCCCCAGTATAAGGCAGGTTACCCACGCGTTACTCACCCGTCCGCCACTAGAAACAAGCTAAATCTGCCGAAGCTTCAATAAAATGTTTCCCGTTCGACTTGCATGTGTTAAGCACGCCGCCAGCGTTCATCCTGAGCCAGGATCAAACTCTCTGATAAAGTGTTTGATGTACTCAAGACAACCAACTAGCTTAGTTATCTCTCGTCATTACTGTTATAAAAAGTTCATTCATTCGAATGATGATTCGTTAAGAATTTTCGAGAATCGTATGTGTTTCACTGTTTAGTTATCAAGGTTGTTTATCTGTCGTTGTCTGTCCGACAGCTTGTTTATATTACCACAAGCATTTTCGTTTGTCAACAACTTTTTTTAATTTCTTTTAAAAAACTTTTGAAGTTTTTCAAAATGAAATCCCGCTTCCTCAGAAGCGAGATTCAGTATATCATCAGAGTTGCCATTCGTCAACCCCTTTTTTCAATTTTTTTGATTTTTTTACATTATTTGACATTTGTGCTCAATTTCCGTAGAAAACACTCATAAACACTTTCACAAATATATTCTGATTATACAGGAAATTCAGTACTGTATCCTGCTCAACAAGAGCCATTCCCTGTTTTCCAATCGTGGTATCACAGAGCAGCGTCAGGATCAGAAACCCGATCCAGATAAAGATTATGCACTTCGCACCACCCACTACACCTCCGGCAATTTTATTCACGCCCTTTATCACAGGAAGATTTGTCAGAACATTCAGTATATAACTCAACAGTCTGATCACGATTGCAGAAATTATAAAGGATAAAAGAAATGATATTCCATTTACGATCATGACAGCCAGCGAATCTGCTATATATTCCGCAAACGTACTGACTGCAAGATAGCGGTATGTCTCTGCAGTATTATTTTCCATAAGAGAAGTTTTCAATATGTCCGGAAGTTCCATTTTTTCCATTATCTGCGTCTGTTCTTCTTTATCCAAAGCTTTCTGGCTGCCTGTCTGTTCCATGACCAGTTCCTGGCAGTTACTCTGAACAATATTATAAACAGGTGTATACTCTCTCACAAATGTATTTACATATGGATTAATCACCCATACAAGGAGAAAGGATATGATCATAAAAAAAGCAGATACGATTTCTTTTACAAAGCCTCTGCGAAATCCGGAAGCGCATGCAAAAATAATCAGTGCAAGCACCACAATGCCAAGCCAAGTCCAGCTTATGTCCATTTCATTCTCCTTAACTGAGTTTTATCACATTTACACCAGTATCCATAACAAGCAAATACTTATTCCACCCCAATTTGAAAAAATCTTTCACTGTTCCATCCACACTTCCAAAATATTTCTCGGAACCGTTGCTATTCAACACGCAAAGCTGGGAACTGTTGTACATAACAATATAATCATCACTCATTCTGATAGTGGTATATGGAATATTAAAATCCTTGCTAAATTTCAGCTTGCCAGCAGAAGAATATACCTGCATGGTATACTGTTTGTCTTTGCTGTCATTTTTAAATACCAGGCCAATGTTGTCTTCATCATAAAAAGTACTGATAATCTCCTGCTCAACCTGGACTGTTTTCAGTTCTTTGGGAATCTGACGCCCGGAATATATGGTAAATCCGTCATCCCGAAGTGCAACTGCATTGCTGCCAAGATACTGAATCTGCGGAACTACTACTCCATCATACGTGTACCCGCTTACAATACGGTCATCTTCGTTCTGTCCAACTTCTCCGAAATTATAAAAAGCTATGTAACTGGTGGTCTCGCTGCTGTCCACAAACTGATATGCCACCATCATCACAACGCCATTATCTGCCAGTGCCACATCCATAGGATATCCAGGATCCTGAATATTAGTCTGATTTTCTGCCACAAGACTTCCATCTAAATTGTAAAAATTAATCCAGGTGTGGTCGTCGCCATCCAGAATTGCTGCTGCCATTCCTGTTTTGGAAACTTTTGCCTTCACAATACTGTAAGAAGTAGATACAGTCCCGGTAATTCCATTTTTGTCAAGAAAAACCATGGATGTACCATCTTTATCAGCAATCACGGCACAGTCACCACAAACATCTGCCACAGGATTCTGCATGTCATATGTCTGTGACCATACGGTTTCCAACTTGTTATTTACAAGAGATACCTCGTCGGAGCTATAGCGCAGAATCTTACCTGACAGATAAGTGTACTGGGTGGAAACAGTATCCTCCTGCTCACTGGTCACCTGTACTTTATAGTTTCGGTAAGTTCTTTTTTCCAGAAAAAGAAAGCCTGCTAAGACCACAAATACAGCAATCAGTATCACGGCAACCGGTTTCAGCACAGCTTTCTTTCTTCGCAAAGCAGCTTTGATTTTTCTTCTCGCAGCTTCATTTCCACTAGCTCCGGCCTGGGCTTTTTCCAGATGGCGTTTCTCGGCCAGAAGTCGTTTCCGCCGCAGTTTCTTTTTGATATTTTTGAATGTGTTTGCCATAATTTAACCTTGCCTTGTATTTTCTATTTTTTCGATTATACCACATCCGGTCAAGGTAATACAATCATTTGCCCCGGATAAATCACCTGGTTTTCTTCCAGATTATTCAGGCGGCAGATTTCCGGGATGGCATCCATATTTCCATAATGGGAAATACTGATCTGGTATAAAGTATCGCCTGGTTTGATCACATAAGTTTCGTATATGCCGTCAGATGAGGCCTGTGCACTGGAATCCGTCTGTTCTTCTGCGTTAGTGCTCTGTTTCTTTATTTTCCGTTCATCAGCTTCCTGGGAAAAAGTTTCCGTCTGATCCACCGTTTCTGCCGGCTCCTCAGCTTTTGTCTGTTCTGCTGCTTCCGCCTCATTTGCAAAATCAGATTCGCTGTCCTGCCAGCTATTCCAGGTTTCATCACTTATTTCTGTGTCAGCAGCTTCCTGCGTTATTTTTGGAGTCACCGAAGCATTTTTTTCCAGCTGCTCTTGCGTACTTTCCTCCTGTTTCGAAACATCCAGGCTCTGATTCGTGTCATTTTCGGCCTGCTTTTCCCCTTCCGATGCATCTGCCTCTGTTTTTTCTGACATAACAGTCACTGCATAATCATCTTCAGGCTGCACCGGCAAGCCACCGTAATTTCTGTAAAAGCCCGCGCCTACAGCTAATACAGCAAGTACCAGACAGGCCGTTGCTGCATATGAAAAAACAGAGGTACGCTCCATTTCCTCCTGGGGCTTTTCCTCTGTCTTTTCTGCTTTCTTTGTTTTCTTGTTCCGGATGATTTTCCGAAAAGATACAACCGCCTCGTCAGACACATTTTCTGTAAATTCCGGCGCAAAATCTTTATTTTTTTCAATCATGTACTCCTGCATCAGCGGATTTTTCTCATAATAAATGTAATATCCCCGCTGCCGGACCATAAGGCCATTTTCAAAGAAGAAGAAAGCTTCTTCTTTTTCTGCAGGTTCCATAAGCATAAGCACTTTTTCACCGCCAAAATACCGAAGATGGATTCGGGTCAGCAATTCGTCTGTTTCCATATACATCTGAGGGCGCGAAAAAAACCAGCCTGTTATTTCCTGTCCCGGAAAATATTTTGCCTGGTCTTCCTGTATTTTTGCCCATATTTTTTCAGAGAAATCAATATGATCTGATGCAGCTTCCATATCTTCCACCATCAAAGCTCCCCGGATGAAAAGATAGGTTATACCATTGTTCCATTTTGTTTCGCCTGTAAAAACAGCTACACAGCCTTGTTCTTTTCCGGAACCGACCGCATTCCTGGCAAGCCTTGTCAGAAATGTGTATACGTAATCTTCAATATAAATACGCATATTTCCGGTTGTCAGTCCTACCTGACGTATGTTTCTCGGCAGATTAAAAAGATTTTCCCCATTTTTCGCCTCCTGTTTCTCTTCTTTGTAGATAACTTCTATCATAGTCACATCACCCCTTCGGGTATGAGAATATCACATGAGAAATGCAGATTTTAGCGGAATATAAGACCTGTTTCACAGAATTTTGCGACAGTTTTTGCAAAGGAAATATTTGTCGGGATGAAGGGTACAGCGAACTGCTGCAATTGAATTCCGGCAGAATGTCACGTAAAGTGCAGCATATAGATTTCGATATGTTTTTTTGTACTCAGCCAGGTGCATATTTTTTCCAGATATAGGATAAGATGGATTATATCAGACAGCTGCAGCTGCAAATTATCGTCCATAAGCAATCGGGCAAGTTTGCTTATTTATGAAATTTTTAAAGCAGGAGAACTTTTATGCCTTTTTATGTAAATACCCAAAAGCCAGATTCTTCCAGAGAAATTGCACGGCTTCTGGGAAAATGTATTAAGCGTCATAAACGGGACTGGACTGAAATTGTGTTTTTGTGCATTGGAAGTGACCGGGTAACCGGAGACTGTCTGGGACCTTATGTGGGCTATCGTTTAAGTCAGCATCAGCTTCCAGGAATTTTTGTCTACGGTACATTAAGTCAGCCTGTTCATGCCGTCAATCTGTCCGATATAACGGACTTTATTTCAAAGAACCATCCGTTTGCCCTTGTAATTGCTATAGACGCGTCTCTAGGCGATGAAAGACATTTGGGCTATGTGACAATCGGAAACGGCTCTCTTTACCCAGGTGCGGCTGTTCAGAAAGATCTGCCGCCTGTGGGGGATATTTATATTACTGGAATTGTAAATATTGCAGGAATTCTGGAATATCTGACTTTACAGACAACAAGACTGTCCACTGTGATCACGCTGGCTGACACCATTGCACAAGGGATTCTTGGAAATTTTATATAACAATACGGCAAACAGAAGCTTTCACTTCCATTTGCCGTATACTTATTTAGCATATCACTTTTTCGGATTTCCAAAAGGTCTTCTGCAAAAACAGACATAACGCCTGCCGGCGCCAGCACCATATAGGAAAGGTACAGCCAATTAGATAAATGCTTTGATCTGTTTATAGATACCGGCTGCATCAAGACCGTATTTCTCAAGAAGAGCAACAGCCGGGCCAGACTCTCCGTAAACATCATTGATACCAATACGTTTAACCGGTACAGGCGCTTTCTCAGCAAGGCACTCGCATACAGCACCACCAAGGCCGCCGATGATAGAATGCTCTTCAACAGTAACAACTTTTCCTGTTTCCTTGGCAGCTGCTACAACAAGCTCCTCATCGAGAGGTTTGATGGTATGAATGTTAATAACCTTTGCATCGATTCCTTCTTCTGCCAGTTTCGCAGCTGCTTCCAGAGACGGAGCTACGCAAAGTCCGTTTGCAATAATGGTAAGGTCTTTTCCCTCGCGGAGAACAATACCTTTGCCAAGTTCAAATTTATAATCCGGATTATCATTGATAACCGGAACAGCAAGACGACCAAATCTCATGTAAACAGGACCTACATGCTCATAAGCTGCCTCTACCATTGCTTTTGCTTCAATATCATCAGACGGGCATGCAACAATCATTCCCGGAATTGTGCGCATAAGTGCAAAATCCTCGCAGCACTGGTGCGTAGCACCATCCTCACCAACGGAAATTCCGCCGTGGGTAGCACCAATCTTAACATTCAGCTTCGGATATCCAACAGAGTTGCGAACCTGCTCAAAAGCACGTCCTGCAGCAAACATAGCAAAAGTACTTGCGAAAGGCACTTTTCCAGTTGTTGCGATTCCGGCAGCAATTCCCATCATGTTGCACTCTGCAATACCGCAGTCGATATGACGCTCCGGGAATGCTTTCTTAAAGATTCCGGTCTGTGTAGCTGCAGCAAGGTCAGCGTCCAGAACAACCAGATCATCATGTTTTTTTCCAAGTTCTACGAGAGCGTTACCATAACTTGCTCTGGTGGCAATCTTCTTTACTTCTGACATAATGCTTCACCTACCTTTTCCAAATCTGCCATAGCCTGTGCGTACTCTTCATCGTTCGGAGCTTTTCCATGCCAGCCAACCTGGTTCTCCATGAAAGATACCCCTTTGCCTTTTACTGTTTTCATAACGATCGCAGTCGGCATTCCTTTCACAGTCTTTGCCTCGTCAAAAGCAGCGCGCAGCTGCGCCATGTCATTTCCATCAGCTACATTTATTACATGGAAATTGAATGCTTCGAATTTCTTATCGATCGGGTATGGGGAGCATACGTCCTCAACTTTACCATCGATCTGAAGACCATTGTTATCAACGATCACTACAAGATTGTCCAGTTTTCTTGCTCCTGCAAACATTGCAGCTTCCCATACCTGACCCTCCTGAATCTCGCCGTCTCCAAGAAGTGTGTATACACGATAGCTGTCATTTGATAATTTTGCTGAAAGTGCCATTCCAACTGCTGCAGAGATTCCCTGTCCAAGAGAACCGCTGGACATGTCGACGCCTGGAATATGCTTCATATCCGGATGTCCCTGAAGGTAAGATCCGAGATGACGAAGTGTCACCAGATCCTCTTTCGGGAAATAACCTCTCTCAGCCAGTACAGAATACAGACCTGGTGCAGTATGACCTTTGGAAAGGACAAAACGGTCGCGATCTGCTTTCTTCGGATCCTTAGGATCAATATTCATTTCCTCAAAATAAAGATAAGTAAACAAATCTGCTGCTGATAAAGATCCGCCTGGATGACCAGCTTTAGCAGCATGCAGTGCTGTTACGATGTCTTTGCGGACTTCGTTGGCAACTTTCTGAAGCTCTAAATTCTCCATTTTCAATTCTCCTTATTATTTCCCTTGATATCATGATGTGCGAATCACAACCGGATTGAATTCTTACGTAAAATAATTTCTCGGTTAATTATTCTCCAAATACAGCCTTGTAATCATTCTGGAATTTAACAATACCAGCGTCTGTCAGCGGATGATGAGTCATCTGCTCAAGTACTTTAAATGGTACAGTAGCGATATCAGCACCTGCAAGTGCGCACTGTGTTACATGCATTGGATGACGTACACTTGCTGCGATGATCTCGGTATCGATGCCTGCAACTGCAAACATATCAGCGATCTGGCGAATGAGCTCAACACCGTCTGTAGAGATATCATCCAGTCTTCCAAGGAATGGAGATACATATGTAGCACCAGCTCTTGCTGCAAGAAGTGCCTGGTTAGCGCTGAAGATCAGAGTTACATTTGTCTTGATACCTTCTTTTGAAAGAACTTTAACTGCTTTCAGACCTTCGCATGTCATAGGAATTTTTACAACCATGTTCGGATGGATTTTGGCAATCTCGCGTCCCTCACGGATCATTCCCTCTGCATCTGTTGTAGTAGCTTTAACCTCGCCGCTGATCGGTCCATCGACGATCTCTGTGATCTCTTTGATTACTTCATTGAAATCTCTTCCCTCTTTCGCGATCAGGGATGGATTTGTAGTTACGCCACAGATAATTCCCATATCGTTAGCTGCCTTAATATCTTCTACTTTTGCTGTGTCAATAAAAAATTTCATGATTTCTTCCTCCTAAATGAATTAGACTAGAGCGTTGCAGCGCTTCCTTTGTCTTGCACTGTTCATATGCTTTCATTATAGCAGACTTCATTTACAGGTCAAGGCAGAGAGCAAATTATTAATAAAATTTCAATTAATAATTTCATCTATTATTAATCATTCTATAGTTTGTTAGTATGGTATCAATCAATTTTCTACTGTATCAATCAGTTTTTCCAGCAATTTTACCAGATGTTTTTTTTAAATTATTACTAATAATTTCCAGTAAATTATTTATTTAAACTTATTTTCTTCGGATTTTTCGTTTATGGGATCCGGTTTATCCATACGTGCATAACCGGTGGTTTTTCGCACAATAATCTTGGGATTATACTCAATATTATATACACTTGTGGGACGGATGCCTTCCCCGAAACGGATGCCTGTATCGATTTTCCGGATGATAATGTCACAGGCATCCCTGCCCTTCAGATCAACGAAGTGATCAATGGTAGTCAGTGACACTCTGCGAATTCCGGAATAAAAAATATTGTCGCAGCCGATCACAGATACATCCTTCGGCACTCTCAGACGGGCATCCTGAAGAGCATCCACAGCACCAATGGCCATCATGTCATTCTGTCCGGCAATGGCAGTAAATCTGCTGCCATCCTCCAGAAGAGACCTGGTCAGGGCATAGCCCATAGAATACTCGGAATCCGTCTTAGGATTGCGACGGTCAACGGATTCGTCAGCAGCCCGGATGATCACATGTCCGGAAAGCCCAGCCTTCTCAAACTCACGGACAAAACCATCCACTCGTCTGGAACGCTGCCACTGTCTTCTGGTAAGCGGCGGCGTAATAAAGGCCACATCCCGATGTCCCAGATCCAGCAGATGCCTCGCCATAAGTCGTCCCACTTCTGTGTTGTCCTGATTAATAGCATCTACTGTACTGATTTTTTCTTTGTTGCTAATGATGACCAGCGGAATGCTTCTTGCCATCTCTTCTACCTGGCTGATATAGTCCGGGTGGGGATTGCAGGCATAAATGATCCCCTGGGGTGCCATGGCGCGTATCATGCGCAGATACTTCTCTTCCAGCCTGGCATCACGCTGGGTATTGCAGATGAAAACTCCGTAGCCACGCTCGTTGGCTACCGCCTCGATTCCCTGAAGGAGCATCACATAGTAAGGGCTGGTAATAGTTGGGCAAAAGACAACAATCATTTTTTCCTTTTTGTTCTCTTTTTTATTTTTGTGGCCCGGAAGCTGATAGCCCAGTTCTCTGGCCGCGCTTTCCACTTTTTCCACTGTTTCTCGGGAAAAAGAAACATTGTACTTATGGTTCAGAACCATGGAAACCGTTGCCTGGGAAACTCCCGCTTTCTCTGCCACATCTGATGAAGTCACTTTTTTGCGTGCCACAAAAATCACCTCCTGCCATCTTACAGTTCTACCCTGCCCTCCAGTGCCCGAAGCAGGGTAACCTCATCAATGTATTCCAGGTCACCGCCTACTGGCACACCACTGGCAATACGGCTGACCTTGATCCCGGTGGGCTTGATCAGCTTACTGATATACATTGCTGTAGTCTCTCCCTCCAGACTGGAGTTGGTGGCAATGATCACTTCTTTTACATCTCCCTGAAGTCGCATGATCAGCTCTTTCAGCTTGATATCATCCGGACCAATTCCCAGCATAGGGGATATTGCGCCGTGAAGTACATGATAAACTCCATCAAATTTACCGGTTTTTTCATAAGCAGCAAGATCCCTGGTGTTCTCCACTACCATAATCGTACTGTGATCTCTTTTGGGATTGCTGCAGATTGGGCACATTTCTTTATCCGTAAGGGTGTAGCAGCACTTACAGTACTGTACGTTCATCCGGGCATCGGTGATGGCATTGGTAAGCTGCTGCACCTGTTCCTTTGGCATATTCATAATATGAAAAGCCAGGCGCTGGGCAGACTTTGCCCCGATTCCCGGAAGATGGGAAAACTGCTCAATCAGTTTATTGATATGACTGCTGTAGTATTCCATCAGAATGGAAGACCCCCGCCAAGTCCTCCCAGACCTCCTGTAAGTTTGGACATTACAGCCTGGTTCTCCTGCTCAACCTTGCGAAGTGCTTCATTAGTTGCTGCAACAATAAGATCTTCAAGCATCTCGATGTCATCCGGATCTACAACTTCCTCTGCAAGCTTCACCTTGGTCACTTCTCTCTTACCTGAGATAGTTACTTCTACAGCTCCGCCGCCGGCTGCTGCAGTAAACTCTTTCTCCTCGAGAGCTTTCTGGTTCTCTTCCATCTGGCGCTGCATTTTCTGCGCCTGCTTCATAAGGTTATTCATGTTTCCTGGCATACCCATGCCTGGAAATCCTCCACGCTTTGCCATTACAAAGTCCTCCTTTAACTGTTCTGATTTCATGCTGGATTCCGCATTTCTGATTTTTCAAACAGGCTCTATAACATTTGCGGCAGCAAAAATCATTTTTCATAACAATATTCACATTTTCTGCAAATATTATTAATTTACTTCTCGTTCGTCGCTTTCACGGCAACTCTTATGTTGCTGCACAAAAATCAAACAGCAACACTCTTATTCTTCTGCATCGTCAGGATCTTCCTCCACAACAACATCCATATGGATATTCTCCCGGAGAGCCTGATCTACAGTAACCTTGGCAAGATTGGTATGGTTGTGTTCTTTTGCCACCACCATCTTAAGTTCTACACTCTTGCCAGTCTGGGCCAGGATGATATTCTTCAGTTCTTCCTCTGCTTCCGGATTATCTACATAGGTTTTTCCAAGGAAATCCTGGAATTCAATGTAGAGAACCGGTTCACCGGTCTGGCCATTGTATTTGGGAATAGACTTCTGGAGCATCTGTTTGAAAATACCGCTGGTCTGACCTACGATCACCTTCCAGCTGGCTACAATCTTCTGCAGATCCTCGGGTGCTGCCTTCTCAGGTGCTGCTGCCATGGCTTCTGCACTGCCATACGATCCGATTCCTGTACTTCCGGCGTTGCCAGTGGCTCCCGGCTGAACAAATACCTGTTGAACAGGCCGCTCGTCCATGCGCTGTTCCAGAACACGAAGACGATCCAGGACAGAATCCAGATTGGTCTCCATCGCCGGACGGCACAGTTTGATCAGGGCAATCTCCACCAAAACACGCTTCTGGGTGGAATAGCGTATCTGACTGGACAGGTCAGAAAAAATACGGATGTAGCGCATCAGCGTCTCTACATCCACCATCTCACTTTCTTCTCTTAGAAGTTTCAGATTCTCAGATGATACATCAATGGCTTCCTCCGGATTCTCGGAGGTTTTTACCAGAAGGAGATTACGCATGTACCAGGTAAAATCTCCCACAAACTGTCCAAGCTCTCTTCCGCCTATGATCAAATCCTCAAGAGTGCGTATCGCACCTGTCACATCTCCCTGGAGCACTTTTCGCAAAAGCTTGCTGAACACTTCCGTATCCACAGCTCCCAGAACCTCCAGGACTTTGTCATAAGTCAGTGTCTGCCCCAGATAAAAGGCAATGCACTGATCCAGAAGGCTTAGTGCATCTCGCATGGAACCGTCTCCGGCTTTTGCCACATAACGGACGGCTTTTTCTTCTGCCTCTACGCCTTCGATTTTCAGAAGTTCATCCAGCCTTGCCGCAATGGTATCAATAGTGATGCGGTGAAAATCGTATCGCTGACATCTGGACAAAATAGTGATCGGTATCTTGTAGGCCTCTGTGGTGGCAAGAATGAAGATAACATAAGACGGAGGTTCCTCCAGTGTTTTCAGAAGAGCATTAAACGCTCCTGTCGAAAGCATGTGAACCTCGTCGATAATGTATACCTTATAGTTTCCCTCAGTAGGACGATAGGCCACCTCCTCACGGATCTCACGGATATTGTCAACGCCGTTATTGGACGCTGCATCGATCTCGATCACGTTCATGGAGGTGCCAGCCTGTATCGCCTTACACATGTCACATTCACCACAGGGACTTCCATTTACCGGATGCTGGCAGTTTACTGCTTTTGCCAGTATTTTTGCAACGGTAGTCTTACCGGTTCCTCGGGTGCCGCAAAACAGATACGCGTGACCAATACGGTTATGCTTGATCTGATTGGTCAGGGTAGTTACAATGTGATCCTGTCCCTTGACATCGTCAAAATTATCCGGTCTGAACTTCCGGTATAGAGCAGTATAGCTCATTTATGGAAACTCCTTTCTAACAGCAGGGAATCAATCGCCGAAGCTGATTCCGATCTGCTTTGCAGCCTTAACGGTCTGGTCTTTCGGAGAAACCATTTTCAGCTTGCCGGCACATTCTTCAAGAGGTACTCTCTTGATTTTGCCATTTACAATACCGATCATGATGCCATATTCTCCGTCCAGAATAGCCTCTGCTGCTCCTGCTCCGATTCTTGTGGAAAGCACACGATCATATGCACATGGTGCCCCACCTCGCTGTGTATGTCCCGGAACTGTAATGCGTACCTCAGAACCAAGCTTCTGGGTAATCTTGTCTGCAATTTCATAGGATACGGAAGGATACTTCTTCGCGCGGTCTTCCAGCTTTTTCTTGTAATCTTTCTTGGAAAGAAGGGCATCCTCTTTGGAAATGGCGCCTTCTGCCACTGCAAGAATGGTGAAACGCTTGCCAGCTTTAGATCTCTTCTGGATAGCTGCAACTACTTTCTCAATGTCGTATGGGATTTCCGGAATCAGGATAATATCTGCTCCGCCGGCAATTCCTGCGTGCAGAGTAAGGCTTCCTACCTTGTGTCCCATAACTTCTACGATAAATACACGGCCATGGGATGCTGCTGTTGTATGAATGCAGTCGATAGCGTTTGTTGCAATATTTACTGCACTCTGGAACCCGAATGTCATATCTGTACCCCAGATATCATTGTCGATGGTCTTAGGCAGATGGATGATATTCAGACCTTCTTCTCTTAAGAGGTTGGCTGTTTTCTGGGTTCCGTTTCCTCCGAGGATTACAAGACAGTCAAGACAAAGCTTGTAATAAGTCTGCTTCATAGCCTCTACCTTGTCCAGTCCATTGGCATCCGGTACGCGCATAAGCTTAAACGGCTGTCTGGATGTTCCAAGAATAGTTCCGCCCTGTGTAAGGATTCCGGAAAAATCCCTGGATGTAAGCATACGGTATTTGCCGTAGATCAGTCCCTTATATCCATCATCAAATCCGTAAACTTCCAGGTCATCAATGCTGTTTGTAAGCCCTTTTACAACTCCCCGCATGGTGGCATTCAGTGCCTGGCAGTCACCGCCGCTTGTTAATAAGCCGATTCTTTTAATCATAGTACCCTCCATTTCTGTGTCTCTAGAGCGTGTTTCAAAAATCATTCCAGCAAGCTGCGCGCTCCAGTAAAAACTACATTTTGAAATTTGATCCGCGAGCTCTGTTCGTTACTGATCACAAAGTGAGCAGTGACCGCTGTTCTGTTACGTCTGGGCAGCGTAAAAATCGCGGGGCAAGTTTGTTTATATTATATAATATTTCCCGTTCTGACACAACAAGTAATTTGCAACCAGATATTTCTGGAGCCGGCTTGTTACTGTTCACTCCGTGACCAGTAACGCGCTTCGCGATGCACAGAAATCATGCATTCGCATGATTTCGCGCCGCAATTCTCGGGTTTTCTGTGAACTTTGTTCACAAAAAACACCTCGCGGAATGTTACCAGTGAACAGTAACGCCGGCTTGACAATACATTAAATTTTTTTGCTGTTTTGCAGCAGTGGCTTGACAAATCCACAGTCTTCCTTTATAATTAAATTCCGCGCAGCCGGGGAGATAGCGGTGCCCTGTACCTGCAATCCGCTACAGCAGGGGTGATGCCAATCTGAGGCTTGTATCTTGTGGAGCTGCCCTTTATAAGTGGCGTTGACGTTTGGGTCTTACGCAACAGGACTCTATGAACCGTGTCAGGACAGGAATGTAGCAGCACTAAGTAGAATCTCCTGTGTGCCGTGAGGGTGCCTGGGCTGAGTTAACTGTAGAGGTAACGTCTGTGAGACCATTCCGAGGTGCGGCGCGCGAAAGAAGAGGATTGTGGAACGTCTGTGAGGACGTTCTTTTTTTGTGTTAAAAAAGATTTCTGCAAAATGGGGCGGGCAAATTACGGGAATGCTTTTTCAAACAGGCTCTGGCGCGGTACGCCCCAGGCAAACAAAAAGACACATATTGTATCAGGGCTGTGAATGTATTGTTCACGCCATTTTTACAATATGTGTCCTATTTTTAGTTTGCTATTCTATTTTGAATGCAAGCTGTGAAAAATCATTTGCACAGCTCCGCTACGACCTGATTGATCACCTTGCCGTCAGCCTTGCCCTTCAGCTCTGGCATAATAGTCTTCATGATCTGTCCTTTGTTTCCAGAAGCGATCAGGTCTGCATGTTTCTCTGTAAGGTAAGCCTTGATCTCCGAAGCGTCCATCAGCTTTGGAGCGTATTTCGCAATCACATCATATCTTGCCTGATATTCATCTTTCAGATCCTGTCTGGATTCCGGACAGGTGTCGATCTGCTCTTTCACAGATTTCAGCTCTTTCAGGATAACACGGTCAACCAGTTCGCCACTGATATCGTCACGGCAGCCTTCGTCGATTGCCACCTTCTTCACTGCGGAAATCAGGGAAGAGACTGCATCCTTTGTTACTTTATCCTTTGCTTTCATGGCAGCTACCATGTCTTTTCTCAATGCTTCAAGTTCCATTGTATTTTCCTCCTGTCATTTTCTATGTGGTTGTTTACATAATGTTCCACAACGTTCCATCAAATCATAATTCTTTCATCCTGTGGCATTTCAGACGACTTGATGTATTTTTTGCTTTGTTTTTTATCATACCACTAATTTTCTGATTTTCCAACCTGCTCTGCCAAAGATTTTTTCAGCATTTTCTTCTTTTCCCGAAGCTCGCGAAAAAAATCGGAAAGCATGATGGAACACTCTTCCTGAAGGACACCGCGGATTACTTCTACCTTGTGGTTAAAGCCATCCATTTCCAAAAGATTCAGCACAGAACCGGCACATCCTGCTTTTGGATTCATGCTGCCGATAACCACACGGTCAATTCTGGACTGCATAAGCGCTCCGGCGCACATCTGGCAAGGCTCTAAGGTTACATACATCGTGCAGCCTTCCAGTCTCCAGTCTCCTAATTTTTTGCTTGCCTTTTTAATCGCGTTCAATTCTGCGTGAGAAAGGGTATTCTTGTCCGTGTTTCTCCGATTATAGCCTCTTGCAATGATCTGCCCGTTGCAAACGATCACACAGCCAATTGGCACCTCTTCCAATGCCCGGGCTTTCTTTGCCTGGCGAATAGCCTCTTTCATATAACGTTCCTGATCTGTAAGCATTTTTTACCTTTACTTTCTACTACTTTATGGTGAATCTCGGCATTTTTGCCGCTGCGCTGTCATTTTCATTTCAGGCGCCGCAGCGGCAATAGCTTTATTATAGGCAGTTCGCACAGGGATGTCAATTTTAACAACCGGCAGGTGGATCAATCGCACGGTACCAGTACCCTCCCCTGCCTTTTTTCACCTTGATACAGTTGCTTTCTTTGAAGCAGGAAAAGCCGAACATGCCTGCCATAAACTGTTCCTGCTGGTCGTAGCTTCCGGGTACACCAAGTATGTACCGGCCATTTGATCTGTGGCACAGAAGGAGATGTCCGAAATTGTAGTATCCGTATTGCAAAAAACGGTTGTTGCGAAGGGCGCATTGTCTTCTTGGAAAATGGACCAGATCCTGGGGTGTAATTTTCCAGCACTGGTTCAGATCGCTGTCTTGGAACGGGCAGAAGGGCTGACCAAATGGGAGTGCTATGGTTTTCTCCTTTTCCTCTTGTTTTGTATTTACTCTACAGGTAATTTTTTGCTCTGCTTCCCATATTTCCCCCACGGTTGGCTCATCTTTTGCTTGTGGTTCATCACTTATCATTTCTTCTGCTTCTAGCAGATCATCCTGCATTTGTTCCACCACATCCTCCACTTCATGCCTGTCATCTAAATCAGGTGTGGAATCTGTTTCCGGCTTGCTTTCATTCTCCAGCTTTTCTTCTGCTTTCTCTTTTATTATTTCACATACGGTACCAGTTTCTTCTTTCTTTATTATACTTTCCTTAAAATTCTCCGGGCGGATTGTCTGGTCATCCCACTCTGTTCCAAAAAAGTCTCCCGATTCTGTAAGCAAAATCATACCTCCCATTTTTTCCAGAGGAATTCCCGAGCCCCCCATATCCGTTCCGTCTGTTTCCACCAGACATTCGATTCTATTTGCCTCCGTTTTGCAGCTGCCCAGCAAAATTCCATTCATCAGTCCCTCTTTTCGCACAAATCCATATACTTTGCACACTTCTCCTGCTGCCAGGTTTCCTACCTGAAGATGTGGTTCAATTGTACACATGTGATTTCTCACTTCCACCTTCATAAAGCCACAATTATCTTCCTTTTTCCCTTTTCGGTATTCATATACATATGCGATAAAACGCCGATATCCCACCAACTGACGCCCTCCCCTTTTTATGCATCTCACTCATTAATGTATATGAAAAAACAGAATTTTCATTCATAAAAACGCATTCTGTTTCACTTGGAACATCTGTTCAAATGAATTAATTTAATTGCCTCTCCCCAAATAAGACCTGGTTAATTTCAATTCTTTTTGAAATTTTTTGAATTTTTTCAATTTTTCTGTTGACAAGCCAGTATATTCTATGTATAATATCACTTGCAGTTGACGAAGTGTGGCTCAGTTTGGTAGAGCGCTGCGTTCGGGACGCAGAGGTCGTGGGTTCGAATCCCGTCACTTCGACTACTTGGCAGGGGCGCCGAAATTCTTGAGAAATCAAGGGTTTCGGTGTTTTTTTATGTTTAAATTTTCTTCTTTTTTCGAAAGCTATATTCTATTTTAACTATTTAGGTATAGAAATATTTATTTTTTGTGCTAAAATATCTTTATCGGGCAGAGAGGATTTTCCTCTCCCAGAGTTTGTTGAAACAAGCTCTAACACAAAAGCAAAATACCATAAAAGCACCAGGAGGATGAACATGAAAAGAAAAAGAAAAAGAAATTTGTATCATTTATGGTTTTGTTTTGCCATGCTTCTGTTTCTGGCGGTTCCTTTTAAAGTAAAGGCGGAAACTGCCACAACGCCAGTAAGCATTTCTGTACAATATGGACAGACAGAAGCACGAACAATTCTGAATATGATCAATGAAATGCGTACAAGCAGCACAGACGCATGGTATTGGAAGCAAGACGATACAACCAAAACATATTGCACAAATCTGCAGCCATTGCAGTATGATTACGATCTGGAAAAAACAGCTATGCAAAGGGCCGCTGAAATTGCAATTATTTATTCCCATACACGTCCAAATAACAAAGACACCTTCTCCGCATTTTATGAAAATTCAGTATATTATACTTATGCAGGCGAAAATATAGCTGCGGGATATGGAACTGCTGACAGTGTCAACGACGGCTGGAGGGAAGATAACGAGCTTTACGCCGGTCAGGGACACAGACGAAATATGCTTAATTCTAAATTCAACTGTGTCGGAATCGGTCATGTATACTACAATGGCTTTCACTATTGGGTGGAAAATTTTGCATACAGAGATAAAGTTAATACCACCCCTGTAAGTGCAGACAACACAGAAACTACCCTTACAATTCCAGTTGCAACATCAAAAATTTCTAATTTTAATATTACTTTTGACAAAGATGAGTATTCTTTAAAAACAGGTGAAAGCACTTCCATTTCCGTATCAGATCCAGCGATTTCCGTTTTCGGACACTGGGGTTCCAGATTTGTTTTTGTGACTGATACCCCAGATCTAACAATTGCTGATTCGACAGTCGCTACCCTTTCGGGTTCCATAACTGGAATTTCTGAAGGCGATACTACAATTAGTGCTTCTCTTTACGGTCTGACCGCGCACCAGACAGCTGCTGTCAAAGTACATAATTGTGAAAATCACTGGGACGATGGAAAAATAACCACACCCCCCACCTGCACTAAAACTGGCGTAAAACAATACACCTGCACCATCTGCAGCGAGACTAAAACAGAAGAAATTGCTGCATTAGGTCACGATTACAGTTCCGACTGGACTATCGATACCGCTGCTGCCTGCGAAACAGTCGGCAGCAAGAGCCATCACTGCACACGCTGTGACAGCAAAAAAGATGTAACTGAAATTCCTGCTTCCGGCAAGCACACCTGGAATAACGGTGTAATCACCAAACCTGCAACAATTGCAGAAGAAGGCGTAAAAACATACACCTGTACTATTTGTGGTGTAACGAGAACTGAGACAATTGCCAAGCTTCCAATGCCAACCGTGACTCCGGTTCCAACAGCCACACCAACACCGGCAATCACTTCTGCCCCAACTGTAACACCGACTCCATCCGTTTCAGTTGGAACAAAAATTACAGATAAAAAAACTGGAAACATATACAAAGTTACAAGCAGCCGTTCTTCCAGCCAGACAGTTGCCTTTATTGGAAATAAAGTAAAAACCAGTGTCATCATTCCAACTACAATAAAAATAAAAGGTGCCACCTACAAAGTAACTGAAATTTCCACCAATGCTTTCAAAAATAACCGTAAGCTGAAAAAAGTGGTAATTGGTCAGAATATTGTAAGAATAGGTAAAAATGCATTCTACGGCTGCAAAAAACTTACTTCCATTACCATCAAATCCAGCCGGCTTACATTAAAGAACATTGGCAAAAACGCATTCAAAAATACAAGTCCAAAAGCTACTGTAAAAGTTCCGAAAAAGCAGAAAGCTCTTTATAACCAGATCCTTAAGAAACGGGGACTTAATAAAAAAGCTAAAGTCAAATAAATAATCTTTAAAACACAAAGAACCGGATTCCGCAAAGTGCTGGATATCCGGTTCTCTGTATTTTTCCGCGAGAGCTGCTTTATTTACTCCACCGACTCGGCTGTTCCTGGCAGATCCGGTTCCACTGGCAATCGCCGCAGATTTTCGTTCTTTTTCCCGTTTCAATGATTTTTTTCTGTACTGCTTCGGTAAATTCCGGGAATGCAAGTTTCTGACCTTCTTTTAAGCCGCATTCTGCCAGCACTGCATTGTCATATCTTTTCACCTTCTCGGCTGCCTCGCAGATTCCCTGGCTATTGTTTGGACAGGCTGAGCAGATTTCGTCAGTTTTTACTGTGAGACAAACATCTGCCCCTTTTGTAAAAAGCTCCAGCATTTCCTGCATATGGGCTGTAAATCCAGTGCTGTAGCCATTTCCGATAAAAAACGCCAGGCACATCCCGTGGTGAGGGCGAATGGGATATGTCTGACGTTCTTTTTTACTGCATTGGTACAAGCTTACGTACCCTTCTGGACAAAACAAATGCCAGAGCGATCTTTACAAGGTCAGGAATGATAAATGGAATTACGCACCAGCCCAGTACGGTTCCAAGTCCGACAGCTCCGGAGGTTCTTGTATATACAACCATGAACCAGATAGTTCCCATTGCGTAGCAGACAATCAGTCCGACTACCATGGAAAGAATCTGAATAACAGGCTTTTTGCCCCAGAGAGATTCCATAGCCCACATTACCAGGGCGGAGAAAAGAAATCCGATGATGTAACCGCCGGTATTGTTAAGAAGAATACCAAGTCCTCCTGAAAATCCTGCAAATACAGGAACACCAATAGCTCCAAGTAAAATGTAAACCAGTACAGCCAGGCTGCCTCTCTTTCCGCCAAGCACACCAACAGCCATAAATACACCAAATGTCTGTAATGTAAACGGCACTGTCATTGGAATGGAAATCCAGGAACAGATTGCGATCAGTACGGCGAAAATAGCTATGTATGCCAGGTCGTATGTTTTTGTCTTTGTTGCGGTTACGGTACTCATATTCTCCTCCTCGAGTAGATATTATTTTTGTCAGATACAATCTAACACAGTTTAGCGCAGATTGTCAACCTGTTATTTGTTTTTGGTTTACAATTCTCTTTATGAAGAATCTGGACATGTTTCCTGCATACGTGCTATACTGCTGTAAAGTGGAGGATAAAAAATTTGTGTCAAACATATAAAATTGCAATTTGTGATGACTTTGCCGCAGACAGAAAATATCTTTCTTCTCTGTGTGAAAGATGGAGCAGGCATAACTGTTATCGTATACAGATTTCAGAATTTACATCAGCCGAAAATTTTTTGTTTAATTATGCCGAGAAAAAAGATTTTGACATCCTTCTCCTTGATATAGAAATGGGTGCTATGGATGGTGTTACCATGGCAAGGAAGCTGCGGCAAGATAATCATACCGTACAAATTATATTCATCACCGGATACGCAGACTATATTTCTGACGGATATGAAGTAGATGCCCTTCACTATCTGATGAAGCCCATACAAGAAGAGAAGTTCTTTACAGTTCTTGACCGTGCAGTCACGAAGCTTATCAAAAACGAAAAGGTTCTCAACATAATCAGTCAGGGTGAGATGATTCGTCTGCCCATCTGTCAGATCAATTATGCAGAGGTAAACAGCAATTATATTACGATTCACAGTCAACAGACTATCACCCTAAAAATGACCTTAAGCGAGTTGGAAAAAAAGCTGGATTTTCATTTTTTCAGAGCGGGACGTTCTGCTTTGGTAAATCTGAAAAAAATCAGCCGAGTCACAAAAAAAGAGATTTATTTGCAGGATGGAAGTATAATCCCCCTTCCACGCGGCGCTTATGAGAAGGTTAACCGGGCAATCATTAATATGGACTGATTTGGGAGATTGAAATGCATTTATTTTCGAAAAAAGCAGCTAAAAAAATGGCTGCATATCAGAAGGAACTGATTGAAACTCACTATCAGGAGGTTGATAATATGTACCGCCAGATGCGAGGCTGGCGCCATGATTATCGCAATCATATCCAAACAATGAAGGCTTATGCAGCCACAGAAAACTGGGACGCAATCAGACATTATCTCGATCTTCTTGACAAGGATCTTACCACAGTAGATACTGTGATAAAAACCGGAAATGCCATGACAGATGCTATTTTAAATTCTAAAATATCACTGGCACGGTCCAAAGATATTCAGGTAATTGCAGATGCTGACATTCCTGTTAAGCTGAATTCCTCTGAAATTGATCTTTGCTGTATTATTGGAAATTTATTCGACAATGCCATAGAAGCCAGCCTGCAGCTTCCCAAAGAAAAACGACTGATCCGCATTTATATGGACATGAAAAACACGCAGTTATACATTTCTTTCACTAACTTTACAGCGGGAAAGAAGTTGAAAAAACAGGGAAATCTTTTTAAAAGTACAAAAGGTGATGGTCATGGTCTGGGGCTGATCCGTATTGATGATATAGTAAAGCGATCTGATGGATATATCAGCCGAAACAGTGAAGAGGGCGCCTTTACCACTGAGATTTTACTGCCCCAGTTATAATTCATCCCCCGAAACATGCAATTCATCCCCGGTTTAATCCGGGGATATTTTTTCTGGTAAAATCATATTAAGAATCTTTTTAATGATACCAGAGTCAAAAGGTCAAAAAGCCGATGCAAGCTCGCTTGCAAGAGGATTTTTGACCTCTTGACCCGCAAAAAACATGAGTAAGTAGCCATTTTCCGAAGAAAAATGAGCGGATTACGAATGTTTTTGAAGATTGCGGGAGTGCAAAGCACGTAGCAATCTGGTATCAAAAGAAAAATAAGAAAGAAGGGAAAATCATGTTTCAAAAAAATCCTGTATCAAAATACAGTACTTTTCAAAATATATGGTTTATGATTAAACTTGCCTGCACTTCTCAGGAGAAGAAAGTTCTGGTGATCAGCTTTTTTATCGCACTGTTAACCATTATACAGAACCTTCTTAACCTTTATGTTTCTCCTGTCATATTAAGTGCAATAGAAAATCATGTTTCCATTCAGGAACTGCTTTTTACAATTGTAATTTTTGTGCTTATGATAATGCTGGTATCAGCTGCATTGGCTTATGCAAATCAAAACGTAATTTGCGGACGGATCAGTGTCCGTTGTGAGATTGTAAATCTTTTAAACAAAAAAGCATCCACAACATCTTATCCCAATATAGACGATATGAAATTCAAAAAATTACTGACCAAATCGGCCGAATATACGGACAATAACGATCAGGCCACTGAAGCAATCTGGAATACACTAACTGTACTTTTGATCAATATTGTCTGTTTTTTTATTTACACCGGTCTTCTTACACAAATTCATCCAATTCTGATTTTGGTCATTCTGTCAACTGCCGGAATCAGTTATTTTATCTCTCAAAGATTAGATGAATATAAGTATCAACATCGGGAGGAAGAAGCTGAATATATACATCAAATGGCATATTTATTAAACCGTGCAGCTGACTTTGGTGCAGCAAAAGATATCCGCATTTTCGGTCTTCGTTTCTGGCTGGAAGAATTATACAGCAAAACAGCCAGGGAATTTACAGCATTTCATCGAAAAGCAGAAAATGTTTATATCTGGGCTGGAATTGCAGATTTGACTTTTACTTTTCTGCGCAATGGAGCGGTCTACGCATATTTAATTTATTTGGTATTATACCGCGGTCTTGATGTGCCTGCTTTTTTGCTTTATTTTACTGCAGTAGACAGTTTTTCAGGCTGGATTACAGGAATTCTGGAAGGACTTGGCACATTGCACCGACAGTCTCTTGATATTTCCACGGTCCGGGAATGTCTGGATTATCCGGAATTATTCCGTTTCAAAGATGGACTTACCTTAAATCAGGACGCTAAAAATAATTATGAAATTGTTTTGGAAAATGTTTCATTTCGCTATCCAGGAGCTGAAACAGATACTTTAAAAAATATAAATCTTACCTTACATCCAGGAGAAAATCTGGCAGTTGTAGGTCTTAATGGTGCTGGAAAAACTACGTTGATCAAAATAATCTGTGGGTTTCTTAATCCCACAAAGGGACAGGTAAAATTAAATGGAACAGATATCCGAAACTATAACAGAAAAGACTATTATAAGCTGTTCTCGGCAGTGTTTCAGGATTTTTCATTGTTAGCGGGAACCATTGCAGAAAATGTGGCGCAAACAGAAAATTTCGACCTGAAACAGGTGAAAAATTGTATCAAAAAAGCCGGCTTGCTTCCAAAAATAGAAGCTCTTCCAGATAAGTATCAAACCTTTCTGAATCGTGAGGTTTACAAAAATGCAATTATGTTTTCGGGTGGAGAAACACAGCGCCTTATGCTCGCCCGCGCATTATATAAAGATGCCCCTTTTATTATATTGGACGAACCAACTGCCGCACTCGATTCCATTGCTGAAGCAGACATTTATCAGAAATATGACGAAATGACAAAAGGAAAATCCTCAGTTTATATCTCCCATCGGCTCGCTTCTACCAGATTCTGCAGCAGAATCTTAATGCTGGAGCAGGGAGAAATACAGGAAGAAGGAACTCACGAAGAGCTGTTAAGGCAAAGTGGAAAATACGCTGCTCTCTATGAGGTTCAAAGCAAATATTACAGGGAAGGAGATGGGGAAAATGAAGACAAATGAGAAAAACATATCGTTAAAAGAAGCACTGCAGCTTAATCACAGAGCATATAAGCTTTTTTACCGATATTATCCAAAATTAATTCTTTCCCAAATCAGTCTGACCATCTGGAAAGCACTGACTCCCTATATAATCATATATTTATCTGCACTTGTTATTGAAGAACTTGCAGGCGACCGAAGCCCTGACCGCATTCGTTTTCTGGTAACGATTACTTTATTATCCGGAGCAGGAATCAGCTTGATATCTGCATTTCTTAAAAAATGGAAAAGGACTTGGAGCGCAGGTCTTGGAATGAAAATCAAGCGAATTTTGTGCGAAAAACTTTTTGATATGGATTACTGTGATTTAGATGATAGCAAAACTATGGAGTTATATTCTTCCATTATTCAAAATCTCAATGGACCTGGGTGGGGACTATACAATGTTCTGTTAAATTATGAAGCTCTGTGTTCAGAAGGATTTTCGATCATTTGTGGCTTATCCATGACCATTTCCCTTTTCACCAGCCAGATTCCAAAAACAGCAGAAAAACTTGTTATTCTTAACAATCCGGTATGTGTAACAGCCATAATTTCTGTTATGGTACTGATTACCTGGTTTTCGCCTGTACTCGCTGGAAAGGCAGGAAAATACTGGGTCAGAAGTGCAGATCTGCATACCTTTTCCAATCGTTTGTTTGCATATTACGGACGTCTGGGCTATGATAGCAAAAAGGCAGCGGATATGCGGATTTACCAACAGGAAAAAATATGCGAAAAGCATAATCTGAGCAAAGAAAATCCTTTCGGTTCCAAGGGATTATTTGCCAGATATGGAAAGGGACCTGTTGGATTTTACATGGCAGCGTCTTCCGCAGTATCTGTAATTTTCACAGGGATTGCCTATGTTTTTGTATGCTTAAAAGCCTGGACAGGTGCCTTTGGAATCGGAGCGGTTACAAAATATATTTCCTCTATTACGAAAATATATTCAAGTGTATCCGGCTGTATCTCCACCATTGAAGATATGCAAAACAATGCTATTTTTCTGAAACAGACATTTGAATTTCTGGACATTCCCAATAACATGTATCAGGGAAGCCTGACTACCGAAAAACGCAGCGACCGAAAGTATGAAATAGAATTTCGAAATGTTTCTTTCCGATATCCAGGATGTGAACAATATGCCCTCCGAAATATCAATATGAAATTTGAAATTGGTCAAAAACTGGCTGTCGTTGGTATGAATGGAAGCGGAAAAACTACGTTCATCAAGCTTCTGTGTCGGCTTTACGATCCTACAGAAGGGGAAATTCTTCTTAACGGAATCGATATCCGAAAATATAATTACAAAGAATATATGATGATTTTTTCAGTGGTATTTCAGGACTTCAAGCTCTTTTCCCTGACTCTTGGGGAAAATGTGTCTACCAAAATCAATTATGACGAAGAGGAAGTAAAAAATGCTCTGAAGAAATCCGGATTTCACAACTGGCTTTCTACAATGCCAGAAGGTCTGAATACTTATCTTTACAAGGATTTTAATAAAAAGGGAATTATCATTTCCGGTGGAGAAGCTCAGAAGATAGCTATTGCAAGAGCCCTTTATAAGAATGCCCCTTTTATTATATTGGACGAACCGACTGCAGCTCTTGATCCCATTGCGGAAGCTGAAATATATGAAAAGTTCAATGAAATAACAGGCGATAAAACTGCCATTTATATCAGCCATCGCCTGTCTTCCTGCAAATTTTGCGATAAAATAGTTGTATTTCATGAAGGATCTGTGATTCAGACTGGAACTCACCAGGAGCTTGCTGCAGATAAAAACGGGAAATATTTCCAGCTATGGACGGCGCAGGCACAATATTATAGATAAACAGCTTTTCAATTTTCCTTAATCATGTTAAACTAAGGAAAAGTAATGCTATGGAGGTTTTTCTCATGGATGTACACAGTATCAGTACCAAATGTACCCGCACCGAATTTGTGGGAACTGCAGTTCTGGATACCATCGGACTTGTGATTTCAGGAGTAGACGATACTCTTTTAAATGAAATGAATATAGGAACACGCTATCACACCCTAGGACTTTTCAGTTCCCGTACAGGTGCAGCAGGTCAGATTACTGCTGTTGATGATGCAGTGAAGGCTACAGGCACAGAGGTTCTTTCTATCGAATTCCCACGTGATACCAAGGGCTGGGGTGGTCACGGCAATTATATCGTGATTGGTGGAAATGATGTTTCTGATGTGCGCCACGCCATTTCTCTTGCATTGGAATTAACCAATAAATATGCGGGAGAGTTATATATCAGCGAATCCGGTCATCTGGAATTTGCATTTTCAGCAAATGCAGGCGGCGCTCTTGCCATGGCCTTTCACGCAGTTCCAGGGGAAGCTTTCGGATTCATGGCAGGTTCTCCGGCGGCTATCGGACTTGTAATGGCAGACACTGCAATGAAGGCTTCTGCAGTTCATATTACACGCTATATGACACCGAGTATTGGTACAAGCCATTCCAATGAGGTTATCCTTGCCATCTCCGGAGATGCCAGTGCTGTGAAAGAGGCTGTACTCCAGGCAAGACAGATCGGCCTGGAACTGCTGATCGGAATGGGAAGCTATCCAGAAATTCCGGGAGAACCGTATTTATAACAATCCCCCCTATATATTATTGCAGACAAATGCCCTGACAGGCAGAAGCTTTTAATGATCTTAATCCTGTCAGGGCGTATTTTTTTCCTTAATTTAGTCTGTAAACCTCAGCACTCTGAAGTCCAAATGCAAGCGCCTCTGAATGGCTGTTAAAATAAATATCCACATGTCCGTAAGGTGTTCCAAGATCCTCCACTGTATACACATTTCCATTGATCAGGAGCTGAGTTCCGAATGGCACACCAGCCATGGCAACGGTTCTTCCCGCTGTAGGAACAGTTCCGCTGGCTGTCAGGTTTCCTGCTGTTCCGCAGCACTGTGCACAGTTGCAGTATGCGGTGAGAGTAAAGGTTCCAAGGTAAGTTCCCTGTGAAGATGAACTGCTGCTCTCGGAAGAACTGTCGGAGCTTTCACTGCTGTCGGATGACTCGGTATAAGAATCATCATAGGAACTGCTGTTATCTGTGTCCTGATTGGAATCACTTTCAGACTCGCTGTAGTCATCGTAGGATTCCTCTGTGCCATAGTTTCCCCCGTCACTTGGTGACTGGGCGGCAGCCTCAGCTTCCTGGGCTACCTGCGCCTCCTGGGCTGCTTTCTCTGCCTCTGCAGCCTGCAAAAGGCTGTAAATACTGCTGTCTGCATTACTGATCTGTGTATTTAAAGCACTGATTTCATCCTGGCTGGCACTGATCTGATAAATATAGGACTGAATGTTCTCATTTGTGCTTGCAGTAAGTGCCTGTACCTCTTGCTGTTTGGCAGATTTCTCTGCCAGAAGTTCATTAATATTCTGAGCTTCCTCTTCTGCCTGCTCTTCCTGGGCCTTGATATCTGCCTGAAGGGCTTTATATTTAGCAAGCATGTCTCTGTCATACTGGGAAATCTGGGCTATATTTTCTGCACGGTTCAGAAACTGAGCCAGATCTTCTGAGGACAAAAGCAGCTCCAGCATGGAAGCACTTCCATTCTCATACATGTATACAATACGCTTCTTCATATCCTGATACTGCTTGTCCGCTGTGGCCTTGGCTTCCTCAAGCTGGGTATTCAGAGTTTTCAGCTGCTCTTCTTTCTCCGCTGCCTGAATTCCAAGCTCAGATACACTGTTGGTAAGGTCTGTATACTGAGCATTCAGCTCTTCCAGATAGCTTTCAAGCTCCTGCTTCTTGCTCTCCAGAGATGCCATGTTGGACTGCTGCTGTGCCAGTTCTGCCTGCGCAGCTTCTTTCTGTGCCTGTACATCAGCGATCTGTTCCTCCGTAGAAGAAGCAAATACTGCCCCGTGCATAGAAACAATCATGATTCCAGTTAACAACATTGAAAAAATCTTTTTAAATCTCATCTATGTAAACACCTCGTTATTTTTTTCGTATGTCAAGTATAACATATTTCGTAATTTTTTCAACACTTTTATTTAACTTTTGTAACATTTACGTAATATTTCACAATTATCCAGAATCTGGAAAGATAATGAAATACATGGTTATAGAACAAATTCAGGCACAATATACCGTGAAATAGTTTGGGCAAATCACAGGAATGTTTTTGCAAAAAATATCCCGCATTTCATGAATCTCTCCATAAAATGCGGGATGTAAAAACCTCTCTCCTTCTTATACCGCAGCTTCTTCCTCTGCTGCAGCTTCCTGGTATTTCTCGAGAATGATCGTCTGGATCTTGTCACGAGTGGAAGAATTGATTGGATGCGCGATATCCCGATATTCTCCATCGGTTGCTTTGCGGCTTGGCATTGCGATGAAAAGACCTTTCTCTCCTTCGATCACCTTGATGTCATGTACTACAAATTCTTCATCAATGGTAATGGAGACTACAGCTTTCATCTTCCCCTCCTTTGCAACCTTTCTCACCCGTACGTCTGTAATGTTCATTTTTGCTGCCCCTTTCCTCTTAATCGCATTTACTGCGCTTTAAGTCTTATTATATTACAAGCTATATCTATCATTATTCTCCACAACGATCTCTACTTCTCCATCACCGCTGTAGTACGAATTTGCCCGGATGGTTCCCCGGCTTTCAACGATACAATTCTCGATATGTGTATTATCCCCCAGATATACATCATTCAAAATTACGGAATTTTTAATTACGCAATTATTTCCAACATAAACATCTTTAAACAGGACAGAATTCTCAACCACTCCGTTTACAATACATCCACTGGAAATCAGAGAATTCTTAACATCTGCGCCAGGATTGTATTTAGCCGGTGGAAGATCATCAATCTTGGTCTTAACTGCTGGCTCCTGTTTGAAGAAGTAGTTACGGATCTCCGGTTTCAGGAAATCCATGTTGGTCTTATAGTAAGATTCAACAGTGGAAATATTGCTCCAGTAGCTGTCGATCTTATATCCATAGATTCTCTTCAGATTCTTATAACGGATCAGAATATCTTTTACAAAGTCATTTCGACCTTCCTGTGCAGCCTTCTCAATCAGTTCGATCAGCTGTCTTCTTCGGATCACATAAATACCTGTAGAAATAGTATTATAT
>NZ_JBCOMJ010000047.1:0-28119 GCF_040924225.1 Ruminococcus sp. RTP21484sp1_RTP21277st1_D2_RTP21277_210401
GTTCGCTGGAGCGTTGCGCCGGCGAGTGAGCAATCACCATTGTCCGAATGCGTCCGCCTTGAACAACTTTCAACACATTAAATAGCAACTTGCATAATTACACTTGACTTCCTAATATTTTGGTAGTAAAATTACTTCAGTTCGTTAAACAACTAAATTAAAAAAGGATTAAATTCCTTGAAGGGAAGAAGTAGAAACAGAAGCACCTTGTCTACAGAGAGCTGTGTCGGTGGAAAGCAGCGTCAGGTCTGTTTTGAAGATCATCCCCGAGAAGGGAAGCCGAACGCTTCATAAGTATCCGTTTTTTCAAACAGGAACCAGATACGAAGTGAAGAACTGCATCAAGTAGGTTTCCACGGTTGTTCCCCGTTATCGGAATCGCGTATGTCGGTACGTTGTCTTTTCGTACTTGTTTCAAAGGGGAAACAGGGTGGTTGCGGTCTAATATGGTCCGTCCCTAGTTCAGGGGCGGATTTTTTTTGTGTAACAGGAAATTTCGTTGGAACTTCCTGTTACACAAAAGCCCTGCCGGGCAGGATCGTACTGCGGCTGCATAACAGATAGTTCCATTTTACGAAAGACGAAAACCTGACAAGTAAATTAAGAGGAGGAGAGATCATGAAAGTCTTCAAAAAAATCATGAATGCAGTAGCAGCAGTAGAAAATTGTATTCTGGTAGTGTCTACCCTGCTGATACTGGTTCTGACCGTGGGAAATGTTTTTTCCCGAAAAGTGATCCATCGTTCCTGGTCCTTTACCGAGGAACTTGTGGTCGCAGTCTTTGTATTGATTACCTTAATGGCTGCAGCACTTGCATGCCGCGAAGGAGAACTGGTTAACCTGTCACTGGTTACAGACCGTCTCCCTGAGAAACTGAAAAAACCATCTGTTATCCTTACCACTGTTCTGTGCATTATTTTTACCGCAATCTTATTCTGGTTCGGTATGGAAAAAGTAATCACACAGCTGGAAAACGGAAAACGTACCTTCGTTCTGAACTGGCCGGAGTGGATATTCTGGTCCTTCGTGCCAATCGGATCCGGATGTATGATCTTACATTTTATTGAATACTGTCTTGACTATTGTACAGGCAATCTGAAAAAGGAGGATAAATAAATGATAAGTGCAGTTCTTTTTATTTCATTTTTTGTTTTCCTGATCATGGGAGTTCCCATTGCAATCTGTCTGGGACTGTCCTCCGTCTGTGCAATCCTGTACTCCGGAACCTCCCTTACCATCGTTGCAACCAATATGTATGCCGGAATCAGTAAATTTCTCCTTCTGGCTATCCCGTTTTTCGTACTTTCCGGAAATATCATGGCAAAAGCCGGAATTTCCAAAAGACTTGTCAGATTCGTAGATACCTGCGTGGGACATAAAAGAGGCGGCATCGCCATTGTATGCGTTATTGTAGCCTGCTTCTTCGGCGCAATTTCCGGATCCGGACCTGCAACTGTAGCAGCACTTGGAGCAGTTCTGATTCCGGCAATGGTAGAGCGGGGAGGCTTCAGCGCACCGTTTTCCACAGCCCTGATGGCAACATCAAGCTCCATCGCCATTGTCATCCCGCCAAGTATTGCATTTGTTGTATATGCTTCTATCACAGGCGTATCTATTGCAGATATGTTCATGGCAGGAATCGTACCTGGAATTCTGATGGGCGTTGCCCTTGTGATCGTGGTTATGGTGGAAGCCAGAAAAAAAGGCATTCAGCCAGCCCAGAAGAAAGCGACTGCAAAAGAGCGCTGGGATGCATTTAAGGATGCTTTCTGGGGATTCTTAATGCCGGTTATTATTCTGGGTGGTATTTATGGCGGTATTTTTACTCCTACTGAGGCAGCGGCTGTATCTGTTGTATACGGTCTGTTTGTAGGTATGGTGATTTATCGTGAGGTTAAATTAAAAGACCTGTTTGACATTTGCGTGGATTCTGCGAAAACAACTGGTGGAATCATGCTGATCGTAGCAAGTGCTTCCCTGTTTTCCTATGTATGTACCAAATTCGGTATCGCAGACGCAGCTTCAGCGCTTCTTGGAAGCATTGCACATAACCAGTTTACCTTCCTTCTGATCGTAAACATTATTTTCCTGATTGCAGGCTGCTTCATCGATGCAAACTCTGCTATGTACATTTTTATTCCGGTTATGCTTCCGGTATGCAAAGCACTTGGCTATGATGTGGTTGCATTTGGTGTGATGGCAACTGTAAACCTTGCAATTGGACAGGTAACTCCGCCGGTTGGTGTCAACCTGTTTGTGGCAATCGGAATCAAGATCAAAAAAGGCATGGAAGTTACCCTTCAGGAAATTTCAAAAGCAGTTATGCCCATGCTGGCAGCCTGTGTGGCCGTGCTTCTTGTGGTTACCTATATTCCGGTAACTTCAACGGCTCTTCCGAGAGCACTTGCTAAAAATGGTGCATATTCCGGAGATTCTTCCTCTGGTGACAGTGGCTCATCCGCAGCTTCTGCAGCCGGAGACGGGGATTATTCCTTCAATGAGATCGCAGATTACAGTGATCTTGGCTGGGAGGAAACCACCTGGAATTTTGCATGCTCTACAACTGAGACTTCTACCTGGGCGGACGGCGGCCGCAAGTTTGGCGAGCTGATGGAAAAGGCCACAGGAGGAAAAGTAAAAGTAAACATATATGCAGCAGACCAGCTGACAAACGGAAACCAGTCCGAGGGAATCCAGGCACTGATGAACGGAGACCCGGTACAGATTTCCATGCATTCCAACCTGATCTATTCTGCATTTGACCCAAGATTTAACGTAGTTTCCCTGCCGTTTATTTATGACTCTGTAGAAGATGCAGATGCTAAGTTTGACGGTGAGGCTGGTGAGAAATTAAAAGAAATTCTTGGTGAGTACGGACTCCATTGCATGGGTATTGCAGAGAACGGTTTCCGTGAACTGACCAACAGTGTCCGCGAAGTAAAATCTGTGGATGATATGAAAAACCTGAAAATCCGTGTTGCCGGTTCCAACCTTCTTATGGAATGCTATAAGAGATGGGGCGCAGATGCAACCAACCTGAACTGGTCTGAGACTTACACAGCCCTTCAGCAGAACACAGTTGAGGGTCAGGAGAACCCGCTTCCTGCAATTGACGCAGCCAGTGTACAGGAGGTTCAGCCATACTGCTCCATGTGGGATGCCATCTATGACTGCCTGTTCTTCTGTATCAACCAGGAGATTTATGATGGTCTTACACCGGAACAGCAGGCTGTTGTAGACGAGGCAGGACAGAAAGCCGTAGAGTACGAACGTTACATCAACCGCTCCGGTGATGAAGAGATCATGAACCGCTGGAAAGACAAAAACGGCGTTACCTTCACTGCAAAAGAGGATATGGACATTGAGTCCTTTAAGGAAGCTGTTGACGGTGTAGATGAGTGGTTCATTGAGGAATTGAAATCCCAGGGATACGAGGATGCAGAAGAGCTGGTAGAGGCATTTACCGGAATTGGCGATTACAGTGACCTTGGCTGGGAGGAGACTACCTGGAATTTTGCATGCTCCACAACTGAGACTTCTACCTGGGCTGATGGCGGCCGCAAGTTCGGCGAGCTGATGGAAAAAGCTACAGGAGGAAAAGTAAAAGTAAACATATATGCAGCAGACCAGCTGACAAACGGAAACCAGTCCGAGGGAATCCAGGCACTGATGAACGGAGACCCGGTACAGATTTCCATGCATTCCAACCTGATTTATTCTGCATTTGATCCGAGATTTAACGTAGTCTCCCTGCCGTTTATTTATGATTCTGTGGAAGACGCAGATGCCAAGTTTGACGGTGAGGCAGGAGAGAAGATGAAAGAAATCCTCAGTGAGTATGGACTGCATTGCATGGGTATTGCGGAGAACGGCTTCCGTGAACTGACCAACAGTGTGCGTGAAGTAAAATCGGTGGACGATATGAAGAACCTGAAAGTCCGTGTTGCAGGCTCCAATCTTCTTATGGAATGCTATAAGAGATGGGGGGCAGATGCAACCAACCTGAACTGGTCCGAGACTTACACAGCCCTTCAGCAGAACACCGTAGAGGGAGAGGAGAATCCGCTTCCTGCAATCGACGCAGCCAGTGTACAGGAGGTTCAGCCATACTGCTCCATGTGGGATGCCATCTATGACTGTCTGTTCTTCTGTATCAATCAGGATATCTATGATGGCCTTACACCAGAGCAGCAGGCTGTTGTAGACAAGGCTGGAAGAATGGCTGTTGAGTATGAGCGTTACATCAACCGCTCCGGTGCCAATGAGATCATGAACCGCTGGGAAGAGAAAAATGGCGTTACCTTTACCGCAAAAGAGGATATGGATATTGATTCCTTTAAAGAGGCGGTAGAAGGCGTAGACCAGTGGTTTGTAGAAGAACTGAAAAACCAGGGATATGACGATGGTCAGGAACTGGTGGATGCATTTAAGTAAGACAGCATAAGCATGTATCAATTTGATACATGTGTCTCATAAATTGAACAGTGCCCTATAGAAAACACCTCCCGGAATGTGAGTAACCAACATATTCCGGGAGGTGTTTTTGGCCTGTCTTACAGTAATCCAGTGATCCTGAGAGAGCACCACACCAGCAGCAGGGCCATGATTCCATTCATCAGCTTATAATGACTGCTGTAAAATCTTTTCAGTACATTTCCCGCAAATGCCCAGATTAGATTTCCCAGGGCTCCAAGAAACATCAGATATACAGCGAAGCAAAACAGTATAGGAACCCTTGCCTCATAGGGCAGAATATAAGCGGAAAACATGGTCAGCCCATAGATGATGATCTTTACATTTATCAGCTGCAGGAAAAATCCCATCAGCCAGGTTGGCTTTTTGTCCTGGACATTGTCAGAGGGCGGAATCCTGCGCCAGGTCTGCCAGGCAAGATAGAGTACATAAGCTGCGCCTAGATATTTCATAACCGGCTGGATCCCTGGAATGATTTTCCCAAGAGTACTGCAGAACAGTCCGGAAAGACACATCAAAGTGAGAGATCCGCTCCAGATTCCGGTCATAAAGCGGATATTACCGGAAATGCCGTATTTGCTGGCTGTGGACAGCAAAAGAATATTATTGGGACCAGGCGACCAGACGGTAAGGATGGCAGACAGGGTCATTTCTATGAAGACAGATAAAGGCATGGGACTTCCTCCTTGGGTAAGTTTAAACATCTGAGCTACGAAAAGAAAGGCGCAACATACAAAACGCTATGTGTTCGTAAAACCTACACAAAATATGATTTTTAATAATAACACAAAAATATCGGATTGTATATAAGAGGATAACGATCGCAATCGAAATTCGGTTAAATGTTTGTTAAATTCGTGCAAAATGGGAATGATTATGTTATAATGCAGAAAATAATATGAATATAAAAAAATAGAATTTGCTTTTAACAGAAAAAATGCTTTAAGTTTGAAAATAATAATACGTGAGGAGGACGTGTTTATGCTGAAAACCTGGATCCCGGAGGAGATTCCGGAAAAAGAGGAGTTGAAGAAACGGATTAAAGAAGCTGGCGAGAAGCTGTATCAGCAGCAGATGAAGCTGAAAGAACACAAGCTGCCGGTGCTGGTACTTTTTGAAGGCTGGGGGGCATCTGGCAAAGGTACCACAATCGGCAGAGTGATCAAATACATTGATCCCCGCTTCTTTAAAGTAGCAACCATGTCAAAGCCTACAGAGGATGAACTGCGCAGACCATTTCTGTACCGGTATTTCAATCAGATTCCGGAAGCCGGCAAATTTACCTTTCTGGATTCTGGCTGGATGGAGCAGACCTGCAAAGACTGTCTGAATGGTCTGGAAGAAGAGGATTATGCAAAGCGGATCGACAGCATCAAACATTTCGAGCGACAGCTCACAGACAACGGTTATCTGGTTCTGAAATTTTTCATGCAGATTGACAAAAAAGAGCAGACCAGACGTATTGAGAAGCTTAACAAAGAGCAGGATACAAAATGGCGTGTGGATGCCTTTGACAAGTGGCAGAACGAACATTACAAACATTGCCAGAAGGTTTTCGACCGCTATCTGACAGATACGAATACTTCTATTGCACCATGGTATATTATTGATGCAAAAGACCGCAACTTCGTAGAACTTCAGGTTCTTGAAATAATGGTAAATAACATTGAGGTAGCCTTGCAGAACAGCACACACAGCGCACCGCTTCTCCCAAACATTTTTCCGCTTGAGAAAATGCCGAAGCTTTCGGAAATCGAACTGACAGACAAGGTGATCGAGGATGAAGAATACAAGAAAGAGCTGAAGCATCTCCAGAAGAAGCTGGGCGAACTGCATAACCGTCTGTACCGCAAGCGTGTGCCGGTGATCATTACTTATGAAGGCTGGGACGCAGCCGGAAAAGGAGGCAATATTAAGCGGATCACAGAAGCCCTTGATCCCCGTGGCTTTGAGGTCCATCCAATCGCCAGCCCGGAACCTCACGAAAAGGCGCGTCATTACCTCTGGCGCTTCTGGACCAGATTGCCCAAAGACGGTCACATTGCCATCTTCGACCGCACCTGGTACGGCCGCGTAATGGTAGAGCGTCTGGAAGGCTTCTGCAGCGAGAACGACTGGAAACGTGCTTACAACGAGATTAATGAATTCGAGAAGGAGCTGTCCGACTGGGGTGCCGTGATCATCAAATTCTGGGTCCAGATCGACAAAGACACCCAGCTGGCCCGCTTCACCGACCGCCAGAACAACCCTGAAAAACAGTGGAAGATCACCGACGAAGACTGGCGCAACCGCGAAAAATGGGATGCTTATGAAGGGGCCGTAGATGAAATGCTTGCCAAGACAAGCACTGCCTATGCACCGTGGCATATCCTGGAATCTGTAGATAAGAAGTATGCGAGAATTAAAGCTCTTAAAATTGTAATAAAAGAATTGGAAAAGGCATTAGAGCGTACTTGAAAAATCATTCCCGCAATCTGCACGCCCCACTTTGCGGTATATTTTGCCCGAATTCGGTTGCCGTAGCCCGCTATGGCGCCCTCATCCGGACAAAATCTCCCACAAATTGTGACGCACATCTTGCAGAAGGCCTTTTTCAAACGTATTCTGGAATAGAAGCATAATAAGCAAAATCGCTGGCCAACAACCAGCGATTTTGCAATATATTCATGCAGCAGACCATGTAAGGAGCGGATTTCATGATGCCGGGATTTATGATTTCCGTCACGCTCTCAGATAATTCCGCATGGTTTTAAGCGCATTCTTTTCCAACCGGCTGACCTGTGCCTGAGAAATCCCGATTTCCTGAGCTACCTCCATCTGGGTTTTGCCCTCGTAAAAACGCAGATCAATAATATGCCGTTCCCGCTTATTCAGCCGGTTTATAGCTTCCCGGAGGGACAGATTTTCCACCCAGGTCTCCTCCTTGTTTTTCTTATCGCTGATTTGGTCCATCACATAAAGCGTATCCCCGCCTTCCGTATAAACCGGTTCAAAAAGTGACACCGGATTCTGTATCGCATCCATAGCATATACGATCATCTCTTTATTTATCCCTATTTCGCTGGCAATTTCCGCAATGGTAGGCTCCCTCAGATTTGTTTTCATATAGGTTTCTTTTGCATAAATTGCTCGATAAGCAATATCCCGCAGAGACCGGCTCACCCGGATACTGTTATTGTCACGAAGATACCTTCGTATCTCTCCAATGATCATAGGCACTGCATAAGTGGAAAATTTTACATTCAATGTAGTGTCAAAATTATCAATTGCTTTTATAAGCCCAATGCAGCCAATCTGAAAAAGATCGTCCATATTTTCGCTGCTGTTGGAAAAACGCTTGATCACGCTGAGAACCAGCCGCAGATTTCCTTTAATGTAAAGTTCCCTGGCTTCTTCATCACCCTCCTTGATCCTGCGAAAAAGCTCTTCTTTTTCTTCTGCCTTCAGTACCGGAAGCTTCGATGTATTGACTCCGCAAATTTCAACTTTGTTAAGTGCCATTATTTGAATCCTCCTTTTGTGCATCGCGAAGCGTGCTGCTGAGAACGAAGTGAACAGTAACAATGATTCTCACGTGGGAGGATAAATATTCTTTTTTCGGGAAAATATAAAAATTATTGCCCCTTGACAATTGGGAAAATAGAATTAAGCCTTTTTACAGCAATACTTTTCATCAATTTCTACCAGGATAATGTCATCTCCGATCTGCCGGATACAATTCCATGGAATTATATATTCACTTCCGGCTCCCCAGAAACAAAAGCAGAAACTGCCAGGTCCGGGAACCACAAGGGCGGTAATACATCCGGTTTCACAGTTAAATTCCACATCCACCGGACAGCCAAGTGTACGGCAGGTACAGATATTGATCACTTCTTTTTGCTTTAATTCGCAAATACGCATGAAAAGCACCTGTTTTTTATGATATTATGCAAAAAGTCTGAAAATATGTATGGAGTTTATTGACATACTTTCTATGATTAAAGTATAATAAGAAATAGGTAATTCAGTCCGTTTTATGTTACTGAGCAAACAGAAAAGAGGAAAGTCTGCTGCCCGGATTGTATGGCAGAAGGGGAGACATGAGGAAGGGGAAATAAATACATGAGATGTCCATACTGTAATCAGGATAATACAAGAGTAGTAGATTCAAGACCAGTGGAAGAGACCAATTCCATAAGACGCAGAAGACTGTGCGATTCCTGTGGAAGAAGATTTACCACTTATGAGAATGTGGAGACAATCCCGTTAACCGTAATCAAGAAGAATCTGAACCGTGAGCAGTACGACCGCAATAAACTGATCAACGGTGTCCGCCGCGCCTGCTACAAACGTCCCATTGCCAGCGATAAGCTGGAAGCCATGATCGATGCCATAGAAGGCGACATCTTTAATGCCGAAGATAAAGAAATCTCCAGCACGAAAATCGGAGAAATCGTGATGAGCCATTTAAAAGATCTGGATTCGGTGGCGTATGTGCGATTCGCTTCTGTGTATCGGGAGTTTAAAGATGTCAGTACCTTTATGGATGAATTGAAGAAATTTTTAAATTAGAAAAATCCTCGCCAGAGAGCGGGGAAACCGGCTTCTGCTCCGGAATCGAAAATTATTCCAGGCATCTTTCCGGTCTTGAACCAGGACAGCCGCCCTATACACTTCTGGACTACTTTGGTGATGATTTCCTTCTTATTATTGATGAGTCTCACAAAACAGTTCCACAGGTAGGTGCCATGTCAGAAATCTCCATAAAAAATGTAGAATTGCTGTTTTTTTACAGCTTTTCACTTTTTCTGCTGTAAACATTATCATTATGATTGCAACTCTACCCAAAACTTATTATAATAAGAATCATGAAAAGCAACACAGCAAGGAGAAACTTATGAAAAAGATCAAAAAACTGACATCCCTATTATTTTGCTGTCTGTTTTTATATCTGCTGGCATTTCCAGGACAGGTACAGGCAGCCTCTCTCACCCCTACTGCGCAAGATAACCTTAGTGTTAAATTAAGGCGTTCTTCTGACCTTATTTCTATTTCCAACGGCTATATGCGAGTATTCCGCAAAACAAACAGCGTCGGTATTGAATACTATGACAACAGCCTGCAGATTACAGACAAAAGAGAAATTCCCATGGAGCTTCCTTTATGGGGTGGTTTTTATGCAGGATCTGATGGATATTACCTGGTAGAGGGACAAAATAACACCGCCGAAGATAATTCCGCCGAGGTTATCCGTGTCATCCGATATGATACAAACTGGAATCGCAGCGGTGCGGCTTCCATTACAAGCAATCCGGATTTATTTGGAGGAGAGGTTCGCTATCCATTCGATTACGGATGTGTGGAAATGACAGAAACCAACGGAACTCTCTATATTGTAACCGGTCATGAAGGCTATGTAGATGAATCTGTTGGACAGGGACATCAGGGATTCCTTATGATTGCCGTTGACCAGGCTTCCATGACCGGAAAGATCGTAAGCTGTGATCTGTGGCACTCCTTTGCCCAGTATATCAAATCGCAGTCCTCTTATCTGTATGTTCTGGAGCAAAGCGAGGGTTCCCGCTGTACCAAACTTTCCAGATACGACAGTACCACCCTTGATAAAAAAACTATCGAGCTTCTTCCTTATGGTGGTTCCCGTACTTCCGTATGGGCACTGAACTGCTACGCAAGCGTAGATGGTATGGCTGTTTCTGCTGACAGTGTATTGTGTATCGGAACGACCATCGACCAGTCCCAGTATGACAATGTGACAAGTGACACTCCTCATAATATTTACCTTACAATTACTCCTGTTTCCGATTTTTCAAAAGAAGCAACCTCTGTAAAATACCTTACCAACTACACTGGCAATGGAAAGAGTTTTATGGGGGTAAAGATCACTCCAATCACAGAAAACCGTTTCATGATTTCCTGGGAAGAATATGAAAATACAGACGATTCTTCGTCAGAAAATTACGCATCTGCTGATGATTCTCTTTCTTCCAGTACTCTTCATTACCTCTTTGTTGATGGTAAGGGAAATGTACTTAGCAGGGAATACACCACTGCTGCGCCCGTATCCGACTGCCAGCCTGTCGTTAAAGATTCCAAGGTTGTTTACTACGCCTCCAATGCCAATACTGTTAATTTTTACTCTATTGATGCAAATGACGGCACAGCCTCCAAAAAGATTTACCGTACTGCAGGTGAAAATGCTACCTGGGATTTTGCAAATGGTGTTCTCACCATTTCCGGTCAGGGTGCACTTAATATCTCCACGGATGAAAACGATCGTTTCCCCGTTTCTTCCACTCAGGGAGGCTACAGTTTCTGGAGCGGCACGGCATGGAAGTCCATGAAAAATCAGGTAAAAAAAATAGTTATAAAATCCGGGATTACCAGTATTTCAGAAAATGCATTTAATTATCTGCCCAATCTGAAGGAAGTCGTAATTGAAAACGGTGTCCACACTATTGGAAAGGAAGCTTTTGCTTTCTGCTCTAATCTTGAAACAGTCACTCTGCCAGACAGCGTAATCAACATCGGGGATGACATTGTATGGGAAGGCTCCTACTGGTATTCCGGCGGTCATGTATACTACGCCACCATTTATGCCTCCTCTAACTCAGCTGCCATTACATATACACGTAAGAACAACATTGGTTATGCCTGCGACCTTTCTCAGGCATCTGTAACCGGAGTTAAAGCGACTTATGCTTATACTGGAAAAGCTCTAAAACCAGTTCCAACTATTACTCTTGGAAAGCAAAAACTTATAGAAGGACAGGATTATAAAGTTACCTACAGCAATAACAAAAAAGTCGGAACTGCCACTGTAACCATTACAGGCCAGAACAACTATTTTGGAACTATTACCTTAGATTTCCAGATTACCTCAAGTTCAAATAACAAAGATGATAAACCTCAGACTACAGTAGTGAAATCCTTCAGTGATTCTTACAATGTCTACACAGTTAATAAAAATGGTACCTCTGTTACTTTAAAGCGGTCAAAGTCCAAAGCCATCACGACTGCAGCAATTCCTTCCTCTGTGAAGGCAAACGGTCGGACCTATAAAGTCACAGCCATTGCTTCCGGAGCTTTCAAAAACTGCCGAAAGCTAAGACAAGTAACCATTGCCAGGAATATTTCTTCCATCGGCACCAGTGCTTTCCAGGGCTGCAGTGCTTTACGGACTGTAAAGATTGGCTACAAAGTTTCTTCCATTGGCAAAAAAGCATTCTACGACTGCAAGGCCCTTACTTCTGTCAGCATTCAGTCCAAGAAGCTTACCTCCGGTACCGTAGGAAAAAGTGCTTTCACCAAAGCCGGCAGAAACAACTACAAGAAGCTGAAAGTAAAAGTACCAGCAAGCAAGCTTTCCGCCTATAAAAAGCTCTTCAAGAGTAAGGGACTTTCTGCAAAAGCAAAAATCAGTAAATAAGCCATTTTTCTTTATGAAGCAGCTGCCATATAACAAATGAAGCCGGTGTTTAAAAACACCGGCTCAGACTGTAGACAAACTTGGTGTTGGGGATTATGGCCAGCACCATTTTTCTTTTAAAACTTCTTTTCTTTTTATTTTCTTCAAAATCAACAAAAATCTGGCTGTGTTCCAACCTCGTTTTTCCAGGATCTTTGAAAAGATCTGCTCAAAAAGGTCTGTATCTTTGAAACGGCGGGTATAATTCTTTCCAAATGTAGAGAAATGAGGTACTGGATCTAACATGTCTAGTCCGAGAAACCAGCGGTATGCAACGTTTACCTCGATCTCTTTCATGGTCTGACGCATGCTTTTTATCCCATAGAGATACTGAATGAATGGTATCTTTATCAGCATGACGGTATCCATACTGGGACGACCGTTATCCGGACAGTATTTTTCGTCATCATAAAAAACACCGCCCTTCTGATATTCATTATAGCAGAAAAGCGGTTCCAACAATAGCAAAACCCTGCAAAAGCAGGGCTTTGTCTACAGTCTGAAATCCTCGCCAGAGAGCGGGGATTTTTTTCTGTATAAACAAGTATTAAATGGAATAAAAAAGACAGGCCGCAGCGGACCTGTCTTTTTGAAACTTCAGATGACAGAGAATCAGCAGATGCCCTGAGCTTTCATAGCATCTACAACTTTCTCAAATCCGGCGATGTTAGCACCGGCAACATAGTTGTCTTTCATACCATAACGCTTAGCAGCGTCATCAGCTTTGTGGAAGATGTCTACCATGATTCCATGAAGCTTCGCATCAACTTCCTCTGCTGTCCAGGAAAGTCTCATGGAGTTCTGGCTCATCTCAAGAGCAGAAGTAGCAACACCACCAGCGTTAGCTGCTTTACCAGGCATGAACAGAACACCGTTCTCCTGGAGATAAGTGGTAGCATCAAGAGTAGTAGGCATGTTCGCACCCTCAACTACATATTTGCAGCCGTTTGCAACAAGTGTCTTAGCACCATCAAGAGCAAGCTCGTTCTGGGTAGCACATGGAAGGTATACATCACATTTGATGTTCCAGATTCCGGTACCTTCTGTGTAAGAAGCACCCTCAACACGGTCTGCGTACTCTTTGATACGTCCACGTTTTACTTCTTTGATATCTTTCACAATGTCAAGCTTGATTCCTTCCGGATCATAAATATATCCGTTGGAGTCACACATAGCAACAACCTTGCCGCCAAGCTGCTGAGCTTTCTCTACAGCATAGATTGCAACGTTTCCGGATCCTGTTACGATGAATGTCTTTCCATCAATAGAATCGTTATGTGCTTTCATGATCTCATCAAGCATATAAACAACACCATATCCGGTAGCCTGTGTACGGATCAGAGATCCGCCGTAGGTAAGTCCTTTACCTGTGAGAACACCCTCGTATAATCCGCGGATTCTCTTGTACTGTCCGAATAAATAACCGATCTCACGTCCGCCTACACCGATATCACCAGCCGGAACATCAGTGTCAGCACCGATATATTTGGAAAGCTCTGTCATGAAGCTCTGGCAGAATGCCATAACCTCTCTGTCAGATTTGCCTTTCGGGTCAAAGTTGGAACCACCTTTACCACCACCGATTGGAAGTCCGGTAAGGGAGTTCTTAAATGTCTGCTCAAATCCAAGGAATTTTAAGATACCCTGGTTTACTGACGGATGGAAACGAAGACCACCCTTATAAGGTCCGATAGCGCTGTTAAACTGTACACGATATCCCTTGTTTACCTGAACAACGCCCTTGTCATCTACCCATGGAACGCGGAAGGAAATGATTCTTTCCGGCTCTACAAGACGCTCCAGAAGGGACATGCTGCGGTATTCTTCTTCATTTTTGTCAATTACGACCTTCAGGGAATCCAGAACTTCCTTTACTGCCTGGTGAAATTCAGGCTCACCTGGATTCTGTGCTACGACTCTTTCGTATACTTCTTCTGTGTAAGACATTGTAATTCCTCCTCATCCAGATAGGTGTAAAATTTTTTAACGACGCTATTATACACTAAAGTGCTAAAAATGAAAAGAGTTTTTTTCATATTTCCAAAAATTTCATTAAGGCTTGCGAAAATGAGCCAAATATGAGATGATAGATAGCAAGAAATACATTATGCCGGAGCAGGAAAAAGACAGATATGCCGGACATAAGTAGTAAGATGAGGAGTGAAATAAATGAAAACATTCGAGAAGTCCAGTAAACTGGATAACGTACTTTATGATGTGCGAGGACCGGTAGTGGATGAAGCGGCCAGAATGGAAGAGGATGGAATGGAGATTCTGAAGCTGAATATCGGCAATCCATATCCATTTGGATTTTCTGCACCGCAGGAAGTAATTCTGGACATGCTGAGCAATATTCGTACCTCTCAGGGATATTCCGATTCCAAAGGAATCTTTTCCGCAAGAAAGGCCATTATGCAGTATGCCCAGCTTCGAGGAATTCCCGGGGTTACCATGAGTGATATTTATACAGGTAATGGTGTCAGTGAGCTGATCAATCTCTGTATGCAGGCACTTCTGGATAACGGGGATGAGATTCTGATCCCTGCACCGGATTATCCTTTGTGGACAGCTACTGCGACTCTGGCAGGTGGAAATGTAGTTCATTATATTTGTGATGAGCAGTCTGAATGGTATCCGGACATTGATGATATTAAGAGCAAGATCACAGACAAGACCAAAGCGATTGTTATCATTAATCCGAATAACCCTACAGGAGCAGTTTATCCCAAGGAGATCCTGGAGCAGATCGTGCAGATCGCAAGAGAGCACGAGCTGATCATTTTTTCAGATGAGATATACGACCGTCTGATCATGGATGGCTATAAGCATACTTCTATTGCATCCCTTGCACCAGACGTATTCTGCGTTACTTTTTCCGGACTTTCCAAGTCTCATATGATCGCTGGTTTCCGTATTGGATGGATGATCTTAAGTGGTGCCAAGAATAAGGCGAAGGGGTATATTGAAGGTATTAACATGCTTTCCTCCATGCGTCTTTGCTCCAATGTTCCGGCCCAGTCCATTGTACAGACTGCACTTGGTGGATACCAGAGTGTAAATGAGTACATTCAGCCAGGCGGAAGAGTTTATGAGCAGAGAGATTTTATCTACAAGGCACTCAATGACATTCCGGGAATCACAGCCGTAAAGCCCAAGGCTGCGTTCTATATTTTTCCGAAGATCGATACAGAAAAATTCAATATTCACAATGACGAGCAGTTTGCTCTTGATTTCTTACATGAGAAACAGGTGCTTCTGGTGCCGGGAAAGGGCTTTAACTGGAATTGTCCTGACCACTTCCGCGTAGTATATCTGCCGAATGTGCGTCAGCTGGAGAAGGCTATGGACAAGCTGAAGGATTTCTTGTCCACCTATAAACAGCGATAAGAAGATAATAAAACAATGGCAGTCACAGATTATCCATTTACAATGCCGGAGCAGAAGCATCCGCTTCTGACTCTGACAGCATTAATAATTGAGGGAGGAACGGATTATCGGACGGATTAAAAAGAAAGGAGTTTATTTGAATGACAGGATTTAAGATGAAAGTAACACCGGAAATAGAGAACCTGACGGAGGTTTGCAAGGAGCATTCCAGCCTGGATCTGTCTCTTTATCAGAAATACGATGTAAAGCGAGGGCTTCGCGATATCAATGGTAAGGGCGTCCTGGCGGGTCTGACGCAGATTTCCAATGTATGCGCCACGAAGGTGGTTGACGGCAAGGAAGTGCCCTGTGCGGGCAGTCTTTCCTACAGGGGATATGACATCAAGGAGTTGACCAGGGGATTTATTGAAGATGACAGATACGGCTTCGAAGAAACTACCTATCTTTTACTGTTCGGCAAGCTTCCGAATGAGGAGGAACTGGAGGATTTCACCAAGCTTCTGGCGAACCAGCGCTCCCTTCCTACGAATTTCGTAAGGGACGTTATCATGAAAGCACCGTCCAAGGACATTATGAATGCCCTGTCCAGAAGTGTGCTTACACTTTATTGCTATGACAAGGAGCCGGATGATATTTCCCTTCCGAATGTACTGAGACAGTGCCTGAATCTGATCAGTGTATTTCCTCTTTTATCTGTTTATGGATATCAGGCTTACAATCACTATGTATGCGGCAAGAGCCTTTATATTCACAATCCGAAGAAAGAGCTTTCCACAGCGGAGAATATCCTCCGTATGCTTCGCCCGGATAAGAAATATTCCCATCTGGAGGCGAAGATCCTGGATCTTGCCCTGATCCTTCATATGGAGCATGGCGGTGGTAATAACTCTACATTTACTACACACGTTGTTTCCTCATCCGGAACAGACACTTATTCTGCAATCGCAGCAGCTCTCGGTTCTCTGAAAGGTCCGAAGCACGGTGGTGCCAATATTAAGGTTGTAAGTATGTTCCAGGATTTGAAGAAGAATGTGAAGGATATTTCTGACGAAGAGGAAGTAAGAGAGTATCTGAAGAAACTGCTTCGCAAAGAAGCTTTTGATAAGAGAGGTCTTATTTATGGTATGGGACACGCGATCTATTCGGTATCGGATCCCCGTGCCCAGGTACTGAAAGGCTTTGTTGAGACTCTGGCCAGAGAAAAAGGCCGTATGAAAGAATACAATCTCTACGCGATGGTAGAGCAAATGGCTCCGGAGGTTATCGCCGAGGAGCGCCATATTTACAAGGGTGTCAGCGCAAACGTGGATTTTTACAGCGGTTTTGTTTACAGCATGCTGGATTTGCCTCTTGAGCTGTATACACCGATTTTTGCAGTGGCACGTATTGTGGGCTGGAGCGCCCACCGAATGGAAGAACTGATCAATACAGACAAGATCATCCGTCCGGCTTACAAGAACGTTCTGGCTCCGGCTGTATACGTACCGCTTAAGGAGCGTGAATAAGAATGACAGTGAAGCATCAGTCTTCCCTGGTCCTGGAGGGCGGGGGAAGCAGGGGAGTATTTACAGCAGGGGTTCTGGATTATCTTATGGAAAAAGAGGTGAAATTCCCATATGTGGTGGGTGTTTCCGCTGGTTCCTGCAATGCTCTTGATTATGTATCCTGGCAGCCTGGAAGGACCAGAGACTGCATGATCATAGAGGATAAGGCAAACAGCTATATTGCTACTAAGGAAGCTCTTAAGAAGCATGAGCTTTTTGACATGGATATGCTGTTTGACAAATATCCAAATGAATTGTTTCCGTTTGATTTTGATACTTTTTTTCAGTCAGATACGGAGTGTGAGCTGGTAGTGACCAACTGCCAGACTGGTGATGCGGAATATATGACTGAGAAGCATGACAGACGTCGCCTGATGGATATTGGAAGGGCTTCTTCCAGTATTCCCGTTGTAAGTCCCATGGTAGAGATTGACGGTGTTCCTTATCTGGATGGCGGCATTGCAGATTCGATTCCCCTGATCCATGCCATGGAGAAGGGATATCGAAAGAACGTGGTGATCCTTACCCGAAATATGGGTTACCGCAAGAAGAAACCGGGAAAGAGCACTCCGCTTTATGTGGCTGCATTTCGGCATTACCCGGAATTTTTGAACACTTTATATAATCGTTACCGCAGCTACAACCGGACTTTGGAGCTTCTGGAAAAATGGGAGAGGGAAGGACATATTTTTGTCATCCGCCCGGAAATTCCCACTGTGGGGCGTGCGGAGGCGAACAAAGAGAAGCTGATGGCGTTTTATCAGCATGGTTATGATGTGATGAAAGACCATTATGAGGAACTGCAGGCGTACCTAAGCAGGTGACGGGATCCTGACAGAACCTCTTGGAAAACAGGCGCGAGGTCATGTGAATACATGATTTCTGTGCATTGCAAAGCGCGTTGCCGGAGTCTGTTTGAAAAATCATTCCCGCAATCTGTATTACCATAGAAAATAAAAGAATTAAAGGATGTAACAGAATGTTTGAACGCTTTTTTCCAGATAAATATCTGGATTCAGCATATGTAGTCAACTATGAAAAACTATACCAGGAGGGATACAGGGGGATTTTGTTTGATATCGACAATACCCTGGTTCCTCATGGGGCACCGGCAGATCCGGAAGCTGTCCGGCTTTTTCAGAAGCTTCGTGACATTGGCTTTTCCTGCTGTCTGGTGTCAAACAACAGGAAAAAAAGGGTAGAACCCTTTGCCGCTTCAGTAGGCGCTCAGTTCATTGAAATGGCTGCCAAGCCGTCCAGAAAAGGCTATGAAAGGGCCATGGAGAGACTTGGAACGAACACAGGGAATACGGTCTTTATCGGAGACCAGCTTTTTACCGATATATGGGGGGCTAAGAATGCTGGCCTTCGTAATATTCTGGTAAAGCCGATCAATCCCAAGGAAGAGATCCAGATCGTGCTGAAGCGCTATCTGGAGAAAATTGTATTACATTTTTATACCAAGGAGGAGAAGAATTCATGAACCATATTGTGGTGATCGGATTTATGGGGTCTGGCAAGACAAGAGTGGGGAAACGTCTGTCCAGTGACCTGGGACTGACATTTGTGGATGTGGACAAGGTGATCGTTAAGAAGATGAACATGTCCGTAAAGGAGATTTTACAGAAATTTGGAGAGCCATATTACCGTGCTCTGGAAACTATGACTGTGAAAGCTCTGATTGAAGATAAAGAAAGAAAAGTGATTTCTCTTGGCGCAGGTCTTCCGGTTCAGGAGCAGAATGAGCAGTATATTAAGCAGCTGGGTACAGTTGTTTACCTGAAGGGGTCTGCTGAGACTCTCCGCAAGAGGCTTGAGGGAAATAGCAATCCTCTTCTGGAAGGCGAAAATCAGGATGAAAAGATCAAAAAGCTTCTGAAACAGCGTGATCCGATTTATCATAAATTTGCAGATATTGAAGTTGTGACAGGAGTGAAGCCTTTTGAGGAACTAATCAAGGAAATTGAAGGACAGCTTCCGTGAATACAAAAGTATTTTGCCATAATATATGGGAAAAACAGGAAAATTTGGCTGCATATGAAAAAAAGTAGTTGAAAAAATGGTACATATATAATAAAATATTTCTAGTCATAAGCACTATAAGGAGGAAAAATTAATTATGATTTCAGCAGGTGATTTCAGAAACGGTGTCACAGTAGAAATTGATGGCAACGTTTGTCAGATCGTAGAATTCCAGCACGTTAAACCGGGTAAGGGAGCTGCTTTCGTTAGAACCAAATACAAAAATATTATTACAGGATCCGTGTTAGAGAAATCTTTCCGTCCTACAGAGAAATTCCCTACAGCACGTATCGAGCGTGTTGATATGCAGTATCTCTACAGCGATGGCGGATTATATTACTTCATGAACGTAGAGACATTTGACCAGGTTGGTCTTACAGAAGAGCAGGTTGGCGATTCTCTTAAATTTGTAAAAGAGAATGAGATGGTTAAGATCTGTTCTCACAATGGCAATGTATTCGCTATTGAGCCTCCGTTATTCGTTGAGCTTGTAGTTACAGAGACAGAGCCAGGATTCGCTGGAAATACAGCTCAGGGTGCTACCAAACCGGCTATCGTTGAGACAGGAGCACAGGTAATGGTTCCGCTGTTCGTTAACCAGGGCGACAAGCTGAAAATCGACACCAGAACAGGCGAGTACCTGTCACGAGTATAAATAACTACAGAGCAGTTATTTATGAGCAAGTAGCGGATTGCGAATATTCCGTTCTAAATAGCATAAGCTGTTTATTTATGTGCCATCGGCGTATGCCGGTGGCATATTTTGTTTAATTGCAGACACATTTTATAAATTATGATATGAGTGTCAAAAGGTCTTTTGCCACTCATTTGATACCCCGGATTGCTCCGCAGCTACGCTGCTCCCGCAATCCTCCCAATATTTGAAATCCGCTGATTTACTGCGTAAATCGCTACTTTCTCATATTTGGCGTGTCCCAAGTTCAAACGCCTTATCGTGCAAGCACGAACGGCTTTTTGACCTTTTTGACACTGGTATCATAAATTATTATATATCAAAAATAAGGAGGAGCACAAATGAAATATACAACACTTGGAAAAACCGGTCTTAAGATTTCCCGTATGGGATTTGGCGGAATCCCCATCCAGAGAATTGACGCGGAAGGTACTAAGAAATTAATGAAGCAGCTGGCAGAAGAGGGTGTGAATTATATCGATACAGCCAGAGGCTATACGGTCAGCGAGGAGTATCTTGGTTATGCCCTTGAAGGAATTCGTGACAAATTTGTAATTGCCACCAAGAGTATGGCAAGAACCAGAGAAGCCATGGAAGCAGACATTGAGAAGAGCCTTGGCAATCTTCGAACCAATCACATTGACCTGTATCAGGTACACAACCCAAGCATGGAACAGCTGGACACTGTTATAGGTGAGGGCGGTGCCTTGGAGGCTTTATTGGAGGCGAAAGCAGCCGGTAAAATTGGTCATATCGGTCTGACTGCACATTCTACAGCTGTTTTTGAGCGCGCACTGAATCTGGACTGGGTGGAGACAATCATGTTTCCATATAATATCGTAGAAAACCAGGGCGACGAGCTGATCCGCAAATGTCAGGAGAAAAATGTGGGCTTTATTGCCATGAAGCCATTAGCAGGTGGTGCAATTGAGAATGGCACTCTTGCACTTCGTTATGTCTGTTCTAACCCGGCTGTTATTGTGGTAATCCCGGGAATGGCAGAAGTATCTGAACTGGAAGAGAACATTAAGGCATGCTCTGACACAGCACCTCTTACAGAGGCAGAGCTTGCAGAAATGGAACAGATCCGCCATCAGCTGGGCACCAATTTCTGCCGTCGCTGCAATTACTGTGCGCCATGTACGGTTGGAATCAGCATCCCAAGCGCATTCCTTTTCGCAGGATATCTGGAACGCTACAATCTGGCTGACTGGGCGAAAGACCGCTACGGCAGCATGGCAGTGAAAGCTTCTGCATGTGTGGGATGCGGCAAGTGCGAGACAAGATGCCCATATCATCTGCCAATCCGGGAAATGCTGAAGAAGGTTGCAGAAGAATTTGGAGAATAATAAAAACTGCCCTGTGCGACTCTAATGGTTTTTCAGATAATTTTGCAAAAAAAAGAAAAAATGTATTGACTCTATAGTAACTATATAGTTTACTATAAAGAAGCCTTAAGAAAACCTTATAGCAACTACAAAGTTGCGGATAAGAAAAATAAGTGATACTGACCACGGAGTGAACAGTATCGAATACACGAAAACAGGATCTGATCAAGGAGGATTATGATGAAAAAACTGGTGGTTATGGGATTAGCAATGGCAATGACAGCGGCTATGGTAAATGGTGTATGTGCTCAGCCGGTACAGGCAGCTGATGGAGAAGGACTGAAGGTAGCACTTTTACTTTCCGGAGCAGCAAATGACCAGGGCTGGAATCAGACAGCATACGAAGGAGCACAGAAAGCCTGTGAGAAATACGGATACGAACTGGCTTACACAGAGAACCTGGAAGTTGCTGATATTTCCGCCGCTTTTGCTGACTATGCAAGTGCAGGTTATGATGTGGTAATTGGTCACGGATATGAGTTCGGTGATCCTGCACTGGAAGTTGCAGAGACCTACCCAGACACCAAATTCATCTGCACAGAGGCTGACGCTTCCGCTGACAACGTAGCTTCCTACGTTATGGCATGTGAGCAGACCGCTTATGTAGAAGGAATCATTGCTGCTTCTACTTCTGAGTCTGGTAAACTTGGCGCCATCGGACCGATCCCTGGAGATTCCCTTGTAAAGATCATTAACGGATATGAAGACGGAGCAAAATCCGTAAATCCTGATATCGAAGTTCAGACAGCCTGGACAAACTCTTTTGTTGATACACAGCTTGCACAGGAAGCTGCAAAAGCTATGATCGACAATGGCGTAGACGTAATCAAGCATTGTGCAAATGCTTGCGGAAACGGTGCAATGACAGCAGCTGTTGAGGCTGGAATCTGGTGCCAGGGCGATTCTTACGATCAGAGCTCTTTAGCACCTGACAATATTCTTGATTCTGCAATTTACAATCTTGATGTTGTAATTGATACTGCCCTTGGCAGCGTTGCAGACGGAAGCTTTGAGGGAGATGTTTACAACCTTGGTATGGCAGATGGCGCAGTAGAAGTTCTCCTTTCCGACAATCTTTCCGATGATGTGAAAGCAACTGCACAGGATGCAATTGATAAGATCGTTTCCGGCGAGCTTGAAGTTGAGCGCGACTACACAATGAGACAGTAAGAAATCGGATTTGTAACCGCGGATTGAGATATCTGTTTTTATAAAAATGGCTCGCAATCTGAAATCCGGCAACTGATTGTTCAAAGACAAATGAAGCTGAAATGGAGGAAAGTTATCAATCAGTCAGTGGAGATAACCTTCCGAAGTTTCAGCTTTTTAAAACACTTTAATTATTCGATACCAGTGTCAAAAGACCTTTTGACACTCATATCATTATACGAGAAAAAGGAGAAAACCATGTCTCTTCTTCAAATGAAACATATCTGTAAATCATTTTCCGGCGTATATGCAAATGAGGATATCAACCTGACGGTAGAAAAAGGTGAGATCCATGCTCTCCTTGGTGAGAACGGAGCCGGAAAGACCACACTTGTTAATATTATATTTGGTCTGTACACTGCAGACAGCGGTGAAATTTTGTGGAAAGACAAGCCAGCGGATTTTGCCTCTCCAAGGGAAGCTATCGATGCAGGCATTGGAATGGTCCAGCAGCATTTTTCCCTGGTAAATAAAATGACAGTTCTGGATAACATTGTTCTGAATCTGAAGGACAACTCCTTTTTCCTGGACAGAGCTGCTGCAAAAAAGAAGCTGACTGATCTGGCAGAAAAATACGGACTCTACGTGAACCCGGATGCTGTGATCAGTGATCTGTCAGTGGGAGAACAGCAGCGCGTGGAAATCCTGAAAGCATTATACAGAAATGTAGAACTTCTGATTCTGGATGAGCCTACTGGCGTACTCACCCCTCAGGAAACCACACAGTTTTTCGATGTTCTCCGCAATCTGAAAAAAGAAGGCTATGGAATCATTATCATCACCCATCGTATGAGCGAGATTATGGCAATCAGTGACAAGGTTACCATTCTTCGGGATGGCAGACAGGTGGCAGATCTTGTGACTGCAGACACCAATCCGGAAGAGCTGTCTGCCTATATGATCGGACGAGAGCTGAATGATGACTATCATATAGAAGGTTCTCCCAAAAAAGATATTATGCTGGAATTGAAAAATGTGTCCAATCATCACAGAAAACACAGCCGTCATAAGCTTGAGAATATCAGCCTTACCATTCACAAAGGGGAAATCCTTGGAATTGCCGGTGTGGAAGGAAACGGACAAAAAGAGCTTGCAGAGGTGATCACCGGAATTCAGAAAACCGGTGAGGGCGAAATTCTTCTGGACGGACAGAATCTGGCAGGAATCAATATCCGCGGACGTTATGAAGCAGGTGTTTCCTATATTTCAGAGGACAGATTGTCAGACAGTCTGATCACCGGAATGAACATTTCAGAAAACCTTGTTCTCCGGGAATATGGGAAGCCTCCATTTGCAAACCATTCTATTATAAACAAAGCAGCTATTCGTAAAAATGCAGCAGAAAAAATGAAACAATATCAGGTGCGCGCATCCGGAAAGTCGGGGATTGATACGCTTGTAAAGCTTTTGTCAGGTGGAAACCAGCAGAAGCTGATCATAGCCAGAGAGCTGAACGATCATGCAAAAGTGATCGTGGCAAGTCAGCCTACCAGAGGTCTTGACATCGGTGCTACAGAATTTGTCCGTCAGCAGCTTATAGATCAGAGAAATGCAGGAAAAGGTGTTATGCTGATATCCGCAGACCTGGAAGAAATTATGGCGTTAAGTGACAGGATCGCAGTGCTTTTTGGTGGAAAAATCGTGGGAATCCTGAATAGAGAAGAAGCTACTGTACAGAAAATCGGCCTTCTCATGGGCGGAATTTCAGAAGAGGAGGCAAGATAATGGAGAAGGAAAAAAGAACAAGAGGGATTACAGATGTACTTCTGATTCTTGTGATTACAATTCTGGCAGGTACGGTTTTGATCCTTGCATGCGGCGCAAGCCCGATGGAAGCATACGGTCTTTTCTTCCGTGGAATCTTTGGAACACCTGCAGGATTTGCAGAAATTTTTGTAAAAGCATGCCCGCTGATCCTTACAGGTCTTGGCTGCGCAGTAGCATATCGTACCGGCTTTTTCAACATTGGTGCAGAAGGACAGTTTTATGTAGGGGCAATGGCAACTACCATGGTAGCTCTGAACTGGACGGCTGTTCCGGGAATACCAAGAATTATCCTTTCCCTGGTAATCGGATTTCTGGCAGGTGGCGTGTGGGCGCTGATTGCAGCAGTGTGCAAAGCGAAATTCAATATTTCCGAAATTATTGTCACTATTATGCTGAATTATATTGCAATTAATTTTCTTGGCTATGCAGTCCGTTCTTTTTTGATGGACCCGGAAGGAAATGTTCCGCAGTCTGCGAAAATTGACAAAGCCGTACAGCTTGGAACCCTGATCCGGGCAACCCGTTTTCATGCAGGTATTCTGATCGCAATCATCTGTGTACTTGTAGTATGGTTTTTCCTGGAAAAAACAACTATGGGATACGAATTGAAGGCAGTTGGACTGAACAAACGTGGAAGCACCTGCAACGGTATTTCTGTTATGAAAAATATTGTGCTTTCTGCCTTTTTAAGCGGCGGACTTTCTGCAGTGGCAGGTGGAATCGAGGTTCTTGCCATTCAGAAAAAGCTTCTGGAGGGAATCTCCTCAAACTGTGGCTATACGGCTGTTTTGATCGCACTTGTGGCATTTAACAACCCTATTGGCGTATTCTTTGTGGCAGTGCTTTATGCAGCAATGCAGGTAGGTGCAAGCTCCATGCAAAGACAGCTTGGAGTACCGTCTGCAATCGTTAACATTCTAATCGGTCTGGTTGTTGTTTTGATCCTGGGAAGAGAACTGTTCCATTTCAAAAAGAGACAGGCAAAAGTTGGAAAAGGAGGAAATGCGTAATGCTTCAGCAGATTTTCAGTTTAAGCTTTATGACGGCTTTTCTGGCCGCAGCAGTTCGTCTGGCAGTGCCGCTTATGTATGGCGGAATTGGTGAGACCATTGCGGAAAAATCCGGTATTCTGAATATCGGAATGGAAGGTGTTATGCTCAGCGGTGCATTCTTTTCCTTTGCAGGTGCCTGGTATTCCGGCAATCTGTTTGTGGGACTTCTGTGCGGTATGGCAGGAGGACTTGTAGTCAGTCTGCTTCACGGACTTCTTTCCATTACACTGATCCAGAACCAGTCTGTTTCCGGTCTTGCCATCAACATGCTTATGCTTGGCGTCACCAGCTTTTTGTTTAAATTAATGTCAAATGGACAGGGCTATCAGCAGATCGAGACCTTCCCAAACATTGCCATTCCAGGATTGTCAAAGATTCCGCTGATCGGAGATGCATTTTTTAACTGCGATTTTCTGACCTATATCCTTTATGTACTCCTGATCCTTACCTGGATTTTTTACAAAAAAACCAATCTGGGGCTGTCTTTTATGGCAGTGGGAGAGCACCCGCGTGCAGCAGAATCCGCCGGCATCCAGGTGAAAAAATACCGCTGGATCGTGATGGTGTTCAACGGAATCCTAGGAGGAATCGGCGGTGCATATCTGGTACTGGTACAGCTTGGCGTTTTTACGGAAAATATGATTTCCGGCCGTGGCTATATTGCTCTTGCAACTGTTATTCTTGGACGATATACACCTTTTGGAATGTTTGGAGCAGCTCTTTTGTTCGGAGCAGCCAATGCCCTGCAGATTCGTCTCCAGACCATAGGTGTATCCATCTCCCCGTTCCTTCTGGCAATTTTGCCATATGCGCTGACCCTTATTGCAATGCTTGGGGCTGCCGGAAAGAACAGTGAACCAGAAGCTCTTGCTAAGCCTTATGTAAAAGGCTCAAGATAGGAGTATCTATGGCAAATAAAGAGTATCTGAATGTAAATGAGCTGGCGACCTTATTCGGATTGAACGTGCAGACCCTGCATTATTATGACAAAATCGGAATTCTGAAGCCCAGCTACAGAGACCCGAAAAACGGATATCGGAAATATCGTTTTGATCAGACTTATAAGCTTGCATCCATCCGCTATATGCGAAAACTGGGTTATTCCATTGAGGCAGTCCGGGATTTTCAGGACACAAAAAGTCCTGATGAGGCGCTTAAAAGACTGAAGGAGCGTTCCGCAGCCATTCATGCCCAGTGGGAAGAGATGATGCGGATCGACCATGCGATTTTGCGAAAAATACAGTTTATTGAAGATTCGAAAGCAGGAATTGATTACGAAAATATCCAGGTGGTGAAATATCCAGAGCGAAAATATATTCCCATCGGAGCAGAAGAGGAGCTTTATGCAGGCGAATCCTTCTACTTTTATCCAACCATTGTATTTTATGGGGAAAATAGCAAGGAATTTGGAGCGCTTCTTACAGATGCCGTTCCAGAGGAAAATGCGGAGATACGCACGATTCCTGCAGGAACCTATGTTGTGGGGTATCACAAAGGGGCATATGAAGAGATTCAGGACAGCTTTAAAAGGATAAAGGAATGGGGACGGAATCTGAATCTGGAGGATACCATTCTGGCGCTGAATATCATCGACCAGTTTGTGGAACAGGATAATGATAATTATTCTACCAGGATCGAGGTCAGGATTGCAGATACAAAATAGAGGAAAAGCGATGCGAGAAAGAGAAAAAATGCAATGATTAAGAATGTGAGGGACAAAAAATGGCAGTAAAGATTTACCACGGAGATATTTTGTTTACACCGTCAGCAGACAGGTTAGAGATTCACGAAAACAGTTATATAATTGTAGAAGATGGAGTGGTTTCACAGATCTGTGAAAAGATTCCGGAGCAGTATCAGGGCGCAGAGGTTATAGATTACGATGATAAGCTGATCATTCCGGCTTTTTCTGATCTTCATGTACACGGAGCACAGTATGTACAGCGCGGAATCGGTATGGACTGTCTGCTTTCCGACTGGCTGAATCATTATACATTTCCGCAGGAATCCCGTTTCCAGAATATGGAGTATGCAAAAAACTGCTACGATGCATTTGTAGATGATATGCTCCGCCATGGTACCTTCCATGCCAATGTTTTTGCAACCATTCACCGTGAGGCCACAAACTATCTCTTTGATAAAATGGAAGAGAAAGGCATGTATGGTTATGTGGGAAAGGTGAACATGGACTGCAATTCTCCGGAATTTCTCACCGAGACCACAGAGGATTCCCTGAAGGAAACAGAGAAGTATCTGGCAGAACATGAGGGCAGCAAAAAGGTGAAAACCATTCTGGCTCCCCGTTTTGCCCCGACCTGCAGCAAGCCGCTGATCGATGGTCTTGGCAAGCTGGCAGCAAAATATCATTGTGGTGTGCACACTCATCTGGTAGAGTCTCTGTGGGAGGCACAGGAAGCTCTGAATCTGTTTCCGGGCTATAGTTCTGACGCAGAAATTTATGAGCGCGCAGGTCTGATGGATCACGGTCCGTCTATTTTCGCCCATGTTATTTTCCCAACTGAGGAAGATAAGCGGATTCTGAAAAAACATGGAAGCTTTTCTGTTCACTGCCCGGATGCCACTGTGAATATTATTGCAGGAATTATGCCGCTGCAGCATATGGAGGCTGAGGGACTGAAAATTGCCATGGGAACTGACATTGCCGGTGGCCATGGAATCGGCATATACCGCCAGGTTGCAAGAGCCGTACAGTTATCCAAGCTGAAAGAATTCTACGAGCCACAGGAGAGTAAGACCATTACTATTACACAGGCATTCTACCATGCAACCAAAGAGTCTGGAAGTGTATTCGGTAAGGTTGGTTCTTTCGAAAAAGGGTATGCATTTAATGCCCTTGTGATTGATAATATGGAAGATCCATGGACAAAAATGACTGCAGAGGAGAAACTGGAGCGTTTCTGCTACATCGGAGATGACCGGAATATTAAGGCCAGATATATTGATGGGGAGCTGTTGGAGCAGGAATTTTAGAAATTTGCTATTTAATGTGTTGGGAGGGTGAAAAGTTTTCAGGAGGAACGCATTTGGACAATGTGTATTACTCACTCGCCGGCGCAACGCTCCGATGAACTAATCGCTAACTGCGACTAATGCG
>NZ_JBCOMJ010000048.1:0-26572 GCF_040924225.1 Ruminococcus sp. RTP21484sp1_RTP21277st1_D2_RTP21277_210401
GGATGAACAAAAGAAATATGAGGTGATCAAATCATTGGCAGATCATCCAGCCCCTAACAAGCAGAGAGCTGCCCTTAGTCTTACATATGTTTTCATACTGGGATTTCTTAAATTATTCTCTATCTTTTCAAGATGGGATACACTAATCCCAGTTTGTTCAGCCAACATTTCCCTAGACAGCTTTCTCTCCGCCCTGAATTTACGAATAGTTTCCCCTATCATTTCCCTCTGCATGTTTTTTCCTCCAGATTTTGTATTTATACTTATTAAGTTTTTTTATAAAGGAAGCAGGCATATAACAGCCTGCTTCCTTTTTCCTAGCTCCTTATTCAATATTGGCTGTGAGAATCTTATATATTCCTTTTGGTCATAGCCTTCAAATTCTTTTTAAACCCAATCACACATGTTGCATGATAGCCTTTCTATTGTTTCTCGACTCTGTCATTGTATTAGCAAAGTTTACTTTTACAATTATCTCAACTTAAACAAAAGGAAAAGCCCCCCGAATGAGTACCTTGTTTAGCAGAACATACTTTCAACCTACGATTATGAGTGTATAGTCTTTTTAAAATTCTACATAGCAATTCGTGCCCCTCCTGCACAAGTATTAGCGCTTGTCTATCTATTTTACTTACAAGAGAGCTCTGAAAATATCAAAAACAGGAATGAGGAAACATATATATTCTTGTCATTATATTTTCCTCATTTTGTATATCTATATACCGTCAAGAAATATATTTGACATCTATCACTCCTCGTAACGAATTCAGAAGAGATAACACATCCTCTCTATCTCTATGAGCACAATTCTGAATAGAAACTATGGCTCCCTTAAATTCGTGTTTTTTATCATAAACCTGAACCTCTCCAACTTTCATTCCCATATCTTTTATACCAGTATAAAAATCTGAAAGATTAGAAACATCTTCAAGACGAACATAAACGCTAAACCAACCATCGTTAAACGTAATTCTGTCTTCCAATTTTTTAAAATTTCTAATAATAACATAAACTGCAAGAGTGGCAACTATACCACATTCAAAAAAACCGATTCCTATTACAAGTCCTATACAAGCTGATGCCCACAGTCCTGCCGCAGTAGTCAAGCCTTTTATTTTTGATTTTCCAGATATTACAATACTTCCTGCACCTAAAAAACCAATTCCGCTGACAACTTGTGCACCTAATCTAGCCGGATCCCCTGCACCATATTTATAAAATAAAAATTCCCCAGTAATCATAACAACACATGATCCCAGACTTACCAACATATATGTTCTCATACCTGCAGGTTGATTCGCCTTTCCTCTTTCGAGACCAATAACGCCTCCACAAGCCATGGATAATATAATGCGGAAAATCATTGTAACAATACTTAAATCGCTTAAAGACTTACCTAATAATTCTACGCTCATTTCAACACCTCTCCATCCAATTAATTATCTGTTTCTATCCATTCATAAGTCACAAAATTAAAAAGGGCTGCCCGTACTAAATCTCTTTAGTACGGCGGCCCCGAAATTCTTTTGAGTTTCCTAATTAGCAGAAATATTTTTTACTTGAACATACTTAAATCCTTTTTCCTCGATTTTTTTCAAAAAATCATTTGAAAAATGCATACAGTAAATATCTTTTCTCTTCTCGATAGGAAATACATTCTCCAATGTGCTTAATGGACAATGTGACAAATGATCAGAAGAAAATTCTGTCGTATCCTGATATATTGTCTGAATTTTTCCTGCAAAAAAATCTTTCACAATCATACTTGGAATTTCATAAGAATCTCCACTGTAATAGATTCTTTCATCAGAAAAGTCCAATACATAACCATAGCATCTTATATCATCAGCATGTTTTACCGAAACCGCTTCTATTCTTACATCCCCTATAAGATTAATTTCATCTGTTAGCATTTCATATGCATCCGATGTAATTCCCATCATTTCTAATAATTTTATCAATGATTTCTCAGGATGAATAATTTTAACCTTCTTCCCCAACACAAAATAACTATATGAAATGATAGAAGAAAGACTTCCCACATGGTCAGCATGGGTATGTGTTATAATGATATAAATATCATTATATTGTTCTAACAATTTCATTTCATACAATTTTGTAAAAACAGTTTCTCCTGCATCAATAAGAAAAAATTTATTATTTCTCACAAAATAAGCACTCGTATTCCCTAAAAGAGGATTAAACGCAGATCCAGAACCTAAAAATGTAATAATTTTTACCACCGCCTTTTCTAATAACGATTACGTAAATAATTTACACAATGATGTGTCCAGTCCGTTTGAATAATATCAAATCCCTTTTTAGCCAACCATCCCCATCCATCTTCCGGGTCACCAGTAAGAGATATGTCATCGTTATGTCCTGCTGCTAATGGCACACGACTTGAATACACAATTGAATTCCCCCATAAAATTCTTCCTTTTTTATGCATCATGTCAATATAAGAATCCTGTGCAATAGAAGATGATTCACTTTTAAAAACAAGTTCTGCACCAATATAATTGATGTTCATATTCTCTATCTTTTCTGAAGCAACATCTTCCTCCATAAAAATTGGCATATAATCCACTTTTGGAGCAAAAGTCTCTACCATTTTCAAAGATGCATCCGAAGGATCACTTTTTAGAAGAACTTGATCTGCCATATTATGTTTATTTACAATTTTCATGACATCATCCAGTATTTTAATACTTCTATCAAGATTCAAAATACATTTATTTTTTAAGTGTTCCAATACCTCTTCAAAAGTATTTAAAGGCAAAAAGGTTTCTGTCAAATCAACATTGCACAATCTAAGTCTTCTTATTTCTTCAGATGTCATTGATTCAACTTTTATATGTCGATCCAATTGAGCCGGTTCCATCCCCGTATGAAATACAAATATCTCTCCATCTATGCTCTTAAACAAGTCCATCTCAAGGATGTCAGCCCCTTCCTTTAATGCGATATCGAAGGAAGCAATTGTATTTGGAGGAATGTTTCCTCCCGAGGTTCCTCTATGAGCCGCAACTAAGATACCTTTTTCTTTTCTTAATTCTAAAGTTGATTTCATCATGCCTTATTTTCCTTTTTCTTTCTCGAAAAAATTCCTTTGATTGTAGCAATTCCATCATATCTTCCCAACCAAAGAGCAATTGTCGAAATAATCATAAGAATTACTGTATAAACAAATGCCATTGCCTGGGCGTCCGTAGTAGCAGTTTCATCTGTCGCAAGCTTAATTACAATACCTAATGGCTGGAACAGAGGATGATACAAGAAAACAGATAAATCATATTCTGATAACAAACCATTAAAATTCAACACAACAACAGAAAGAACAACAGGCATGATAATAGGAAGTATTACTTTTCGCATTGTATAGAATGGCTTTGCTCCCATAACCTGCGCAGCCTCTTCCATATTTCCATCAAGCCCGATAAATGCAGCACGAATCATACGGTATGAAAATGGAAGTTTAATAATCATGTACGCTATCAACATAATCACAGGGGTAGCTACAAGAACTTTATTAGCAAGATTCCAACGTGCTTCGTCATATGTCATCATAAGACCCAGCGCAATCATTGTGGAAGGCAACAACCAAGGAATAAGAATCAACGGCTCATAAAGTTTATCCCATTTATGCTTCAGTTTCGTAACAATTCTTGCAACAGCTATACATATAACCGCAACAGTAAGCGCTGCCACAAAGGAATATAAAATACTAACCAGATATGGCTTATATGCTGTTGAGGAACGGAACAATTTTGCATAGTTCTCCAGGGTAAATGAATCCTTTCTGATTTGACCTGTTTTTATGGTCATTCCATCTGTAAATGAAAACACCAAAACGTTGATAATAGGAAGCATATAAATTACAAACATAACATATGCTACAATATGTGCAATCACATTTAAAACTGGATTTTCAATTTTCTGTTTTGTCATTTTAGCTTTAGTCTTAGAAATAGAAATATAATTTCCCTTTTTTTCTATTTTCTGCATAATAAACAGAAGAATTGAAGTAGCAATTCCTAATATGATTGCCAACAATGCTGCAATATCACGAGAACCAGTCATATTTGCAAATGTCTTTATCATCGGATTAATGGTCTGGAAATCAGGTCCACCGACAATCAACGGCCCAGACATCGTACTCAAAGCAGCAATAAACGTAAGAATAGTAATTGCAAAAATTGTAGGTTTCATTGTAGGAAGAACAATTTTAAAAAGAATTGTTCCCTGTGAAGCTCCCATATTTTTTGCAGCTTCAATTGTGTGGTAATCCAAATTTCGTACTGCATTTGTAAGAAACATCATATGATTCGATGTTCCGGAAAACGTTATAATGAACAATACGGCTCCAAACCCCACAAACCATTGCGGATCCATATTCGGAAAGAACTGCATTAAAACTTTTGTAACAATACCAGTTTCCCCATATACAAATTTATACCCGGTAACAAGAACAACGCCTCCATAAATTAAAGTTGTCATGAATCCCAGGCTTAAAATTTTAGAACCTTTTATATCGAAATATTCTGTGAATAAAACAATCAATATTCCTGAAACATTCACAGTAACAACGGATGCAACAGCCAGCAAAAAACTGTTTTTCAAACTGTTAATCGCTCTTGTTGATTTCATAATTTTATGGATAGCATCCAATGAAAAATGCCCGTCCTTAATAAAGACTTTTAAAAGCAAATTAACATTAGGAAACACCAGGAAAGAAAAAATAAACCATATTAAAAAGAGCTTCAAAATCAGCCCAGGGATATTAATTGTTCCATCCTGCAATTTCGATTTTAATTTTCCCATAGAGCTTTCCCCCTTTAAAATTGCATGATATCCTGATAGTCAATATATAAATCTACTTCGTCGCCTTCTTTATAGTATTTATATCCATCATTTTTCTCAAGATACTTAATGGTCTCACCCATGCAAGAAAGAGTATATTTTGTCAATATCCCATTAAACTCTAGTTCAGTAACAGTTCCCGTGATTTTTGCATGATTAGGCATATAATTATTCACACATTTCTCGATCCTGATAAAACCAGTCTTTTGAACATCTAATTTTGTTCCAAGCTGTTCATTAATTGAAGTCAATATTTTCGTTCCAAACCGATTAATATCACCTATGAAATCACAAACAAATTCACTTTTTGAAGAATTATAAATCTCATATGGTGTTCCCACCTGTTCAATATAACCGTTATTAAAAACAGCAATTCTATCAGAAAGTGTCAGCGCTTCTTCCTGATCATGTGTGACATACAATGTTGTGATTCCCAGTTCTTTTTGGAGACGTTTTAATTCCAATCTCATATCAATTCTAAGCTTGGCATCAAGATTTGAGAGCGGCTCATCTAAACATAATATTTTAGGTTCCAGTACAATAGCCCTGGCCAAAGCTACCCTTTGCTGCTGCCCACCTGATAACTCGGAAACATTTTTCTGTAATTGTTCATCCGTAATTTTAATTTTTTTAGCAACTTCTCGGATTTTCCTGTCAATCTCAGCTTTTGGCAGTTTCTTCACTTTCATACCAAATGCAATATTTTCATAAACTGTCATTGTCGGAAACAGCGCATAACTCTGAAATACCATACCGATATTTCTGTTTTCTACCGGCAGATTAGTTACATCCTTTCCAGCAACAATAACCTTTCCTTTAGAAGGAGTAATGAATCCTACAAGTGCTCTTAATGAAGTGGTTTTTCCACATCCACTTGGACCAAGGAAGGTGAAAAATTCACCTTCCTTGATTTCCAGATTCAGATCATTAATTGCTACAAAGTCACCATATCTAATTTCAACATTCTCAAACTTTACCATGGTATGCTCCTATCTGAACTTATAAAAAGTTACAATTACTGAATAAATTCCAGTTCCGCTTTTTCTACCCATGCATCAATATTTTCTGCTATGAATCCCCAGTCAAGATCCTGCGGAGTAAGCATTTCCATCAATTCTGCCAGATCATCGGATACATTTGCAAGTGCATCTTTCTGACATGGGATTGTACCAAAATTATTTGACCACTCAAGCTGTATATCAGAACTTCCAAGCCAATTAAGAAATTCCACGCAAAGATCATAGTTTTTAGTGCCTTTTGCAATTGCTACAGATTCAACTACATATGGTTCTCCAACTTCAGGGGTCATAACCTGGAATTTATAATCACGTTCTTTCTGTTCTGTTAATACACCTGATGCCCAGTGTTCATCCATCGGGTATGTACCATCAATAACTTCTCCAATAGAATCTTCACCTTCAGCGATATTATGAGCGTTTCCTAAAAATGATGCTGCAATTTCCCAACCTTCATCAGATATACCAAGTTCACCTTCTGGATCCTGATAACGACTAATAATACTTGCATACACAGTTTTTCCAGTACCACCGTTTAAACCATGAAGCTGATACAAACCAGAATATTTTTCATCAGTAAGATCTGTCCAATCGGATGGCATATCCTCATAATCAACATTTCCAATCAGTAAAAGAGGTGTTGTTGTTACAGGATAATAATATCCATCCGAATCAATCAAACTTTCATCTACTCCATCTGTCCAATCAGGTTTCCATGTTTCCAGAAGATCATTTGCTTTCAGTTTTTCATATTCAATGTTATTCAAACCAAAAACGACGTCACACAATGGATTATTTTTTTCAGCAATCATACGCTCTGTCACTGCAGATGCCCCCAGACTTACAACTTGCACATTGAAGCCTTCTTCTGCCGCTCTGTTAATTAACCATTCATCACGACCTTCAGAGCCGTTGTTGGTGTAAATAACAATTGACTGACTCTTGTCTACCTCTTCTGCCTGTACCATGACAGAACCTGCTGAAACAATCATTGCTCCTGTTAATAATGTAGCTAACATTTTTTTCATAAGATTTTCCTCCTAATTTTATAACGTTTCACGTTTTTTTGCTGCATACAAATAATACCACTTTTATTATAACGTGTCAATATCTAAAATAGTCATTTTTGCATATTTTACAATGAATTAACATGTTTTTTTAGTATATTTTAACTTCATTTTCCTTTTTTATTTATTATAACGTTATATTTTTCACAAAATTCAATAATTAAAATTGAATTCTAACTTTCTTTATATCAAAGCCTAAAATAAACAGTATAATATATAGGCGTTTGCGAAACGTCAAAAGCCGCATAAACACGGAAATTTTTGTTGCCAAAATAAAATATCTCCTCAAAGTTTATGGTAAAACTCCAAATATCCCTTCCTTCCACAAATTTGTCTTTGAACTTACCCGCGAGCAAAAATTTGACAAAGAGAAAAGCAAAAGCACCTGACAGCTTTCATCTTCATCACTGTCAGGTGCTTTTTATTTTTCTTATATTGGGGTTCTACTTCTTAGTTTGTATCAATCTTCATATCCATTTGGATTATGGGACTGCCAGTTCCAAGAGTCTGCACACATCTCACGAATATCATTTTCTGCTACCCAGCCAAGCTCTTCTTTTGCCTTGGTTGCATCAGAATAGCAGGTAGCTATATCACCTGGACGGCGCGGTTTGATTACATACGGAATCTTCACACCGGTCGCTGCTTCAAAGTTTTTCACAATATCCAGGACACTGTAGCCTTTTCCGGTTCCCAGATTGTAAATGCTTAAGCCGGAGTTGTCTTCAATCTTCTTCAGAGCCTTCACATGACCTTTTGCAAGGTCAACCACATGAATATAGTCTCTCACACCAGTTCCGTCCAAAGTATCATAGTCATCACCGAATACACCCAGTTCTTTCAGCTTGCCTACAGCCACCTGTGTAATATATGGCATCAGATTATTTGGAATGCCGTTTGGATTCTCGCCGATAGTTCCGCTCTTATGTGCTCCGATTGGGTTAAAGTAGCGAAGAAGCACTACATTCCACTGCGGATCTGCTTTCTGAATGTCGGAGAGAATCTGCTCCAACATGGACTTGGTCCAACCGTACGGATTGGTGCACTGTCCCTTCGGACAGTTTTCTGTAATCGGAATCTCTGCAGGATCACCATAAATCGTTGCAGAAGAAGAGAAAATAATGTTCTTTACATTATGCTTTCTCATCACATCCACCAAAGTCAAAGTACCAGCAATATTATTTTCATAATATTCCCATGGTTTTGTAACAGATTCGCCAACGGCTTTTAATCCGGCAAAATGTATGCAGGAATCGATTTCTTCTTTATCAAAAACTTCATTCAAAGCATCACGATCAAGGATATCTGCCTTATAGAATTTCACCGGTTTTCCTGTGATCTTTTCTACTCTTTCCAGAGATTTTTCACTGGAGTTGCACAAATTATCCGCTACCACTACATCATAACCTGCGTTCTGCAGTTCTACAACTGTATGACTTCCAATGTATCCTGCGCCACCTGTCACTAAAATTGACATAACTATTTCCTCCTCATATCATGCTGTTGTTTTCAGTCATTAACTTCTTTTATATTTGCTATTTATATTTTTGCACAATGGCTTTCATTTCGGAAAGTTTTTCTTCCATTTCCTTCACCAGTTTAAACTGTGTCCGACATCTATCCAAATTATGACCTTCTCTATGAACCTTAAAATAATGGTCACCTTCCAGATAATCCGTCAGAAAACGAACACCGCATTCAAAAGTCATCAGAACAGCTCCCATAGGAAGCATCTCTAACTCCATATCCGTCAGAGCTTTGCCACAGCCTTCGATAAATCCTTTTACATATGTTTCATAAAGATGAAGGTCAAAAGAAACCTTATCCAGATTTCTCTCATCCTCTGCAGCTGTCGTTGCCCCAAAACGGATGGAATCCCCAAAATCATTCACAGAAAGACCCGGCATCACTGTATCCAGATCAATGACACAAATGCCTTTTCCAGTTTTGTCATCAATCATAATGTTATTCAACTTCGTGTCATTGTGGGTAACACGAAGAGGAAGCTGTCCATCTTCCTGCATATCCACAAGAGTATGGCAAAGTTCCTCACGATCCATAGCAAAGCGAATCTCTTCCTGCACACTCTTTGCACGGCCGCACACATCTTGTGAAAGAGCTTTTTGGAATTTTTGAAAACGATCTACCGTGTTGTGGAAATTCATGATGGTCTCATGAAGAGTTTCCGCCGGATAATCCGCCAAAAGGCGCTGGAAATTTCCAAAAGCAACTGCACTTTGATAAAAATCATCTTCATTTTTCACCTGATCATAGCAGGTGGCTCCCTCAATAAAAAGATAAACTCTCCAGTATTCTCCTTCCTTATCCACATAGTAAGAACTGCCCTCCTTATCGTTTACAAGGTTTAACGTCTCACGCTTCACATCCCCGCCATTTTCCAGGATTTTTTTCTTCAGCCAAGAAGTCACGCCACTGATATTTTCCATCAGTCCTACAGGATCAGTAAAAATGCTTTTGTTCATTCTTTGCAAAATATAACGATTTACCTTTTCCCCTACCCGAAAAGTAAGGCGATAGGTATCATTGATATGTCCGTTTCCATAAGGAATACACTCTGTCAGTTCGCCAGCAAAATCAAATTCTTCGATTACTTCCTCAATTTTTTTCGTTTCCAATTATTCTTCCTCCCATAATTTCTGCGGATAAAGACCTTCATCTTTTAACTTCTGAATAGCTGCTACTACAACGGGCTTATCCTCTTTGTAAGTTACCCCATACCATTTGTCCATGGATTTCAAAACCTTTACCGTTGCTTTTTTCTCGCCCAAAAGCTCATCTACCACAAAAGGAAGGAAATATTCACATTTCAGCGGATTTTTCTCCAGATTCTCATCCAGGAATTTCGGGAAACGGTCTTTTAATTCCTGAAGAATACTTGCGGAAAATCCCCACATATTCATAGATACGGTACTACCCTCTGGAATTTCTACCCAGGTAGAGCCGTCATCTTCCGTATAAGCAGCTCCGCCCTCTCTCTTTTCGATATGGGTGCGCTCATTAATCGTGATCAAATGTCCTTCCTCATCTGTCACACAGACGCCTCGCGCCACATGACCGTTGTCTGTCAGTGTGTTTTCCAACTTATACCCAACCATCATATACTGATAAACACCGTTGTCCTCCTCCCCTTTGGAAAGGAAATCATACGCCATTTTAAACGCATGCGCTCCGTAATAATCATCCGCATTGATCACCGCAAAAGGTCCGCCAATTTCATCAAAACAACTTAAGATGGCATGCCCGGTTCCCCATGGTTTCACCCTGCCTTCCGGCACAGCATAACCTTCCGGAATATTATGAAGATCCTGAAAAATATAAGCAACCTCCAGTATTTTACTCAAACGGTCTCCAATGGCAGATTTAAAATCTGCTTCATTTTCTTTCTTGATAATGAAAACCACTTTTTTGAATCCGGCTCTTACTGCATCATGAATTGAAAAATCCATAATAATATGACCTTCCTTATCCACCGGGTCAATCTGTTTGAGACCGCCGTAACGGCTTCCCATACCTGCTGCCATAACTACTAAAACTGGTTTCTTCATAAAACACCCTTCCTTTCTGTTCTATCAGCCTCATTTTAACATGTCCGAAACAATAGTATTTACATTATTGCTTCTTTCTTTTACATAATGCGTTCAACCATCTGGCTTTTTTTTCTCATATGCATTATACTATACATCAACAAAAATCTTTAGTAGATAGGAGGACAGAAAAGTGGCATATGAAGCTTTGCAGTTGAATCAGGAACTGCATATTTCCGCTGTTTATACTGTTCATTACTTTGAATATCGCAGTGATTTCCATTTTCCCGGCGAAGTTCATGATTTCTGGGAATTCCAATGTATAGATAAGGGCTCTGCCAAAGTATGTACAGACGAAGCTATCTACCATTTAAGCCGTGGTCAGGTCATCTTCCATAAGCCCAATGAATTTCACACCATGGAGGCCGAAGGAAAAACTCCGCCCAATATTGTGGTTGTCTCTTTTGCATGTGATTCTCCCTGTATGAAATTTTTCAAAAATCGCATCCTCACCATTTCCGAATGGGAACGCAGTCTTCTTGGCATGCTGATTGCAGAAGCAAGGCGCTGTATTGCCTCCCCTTTGGATGACCCGTACCTGCAGAAAATGAACATGCGTCCGGACTGTCTTTTTGGCTCTCAGCAATTGCTGGTTCTCTATCTGGAACAGTTGCTCATCTCGATGTTCCGCCGCCATACCATCCCACAGTTATCAGTTCCTGAAACAAAGCTTTTCCACATAAAAGGAGATTCTGCCCAATACAACAAAATCATTTTTTATCTGGAGGAACACATTCGGGAATTTGTCTCTGTCAAAGAAATCTGCCACGATAATCTGATCAGCCGCTCACAGCTGCAAAAACTTTTCAGGGAGCAGCATCAATGTGGTGTGATTGAGCTTTTTCTGCAGATGAAAATCGAATTTGCAAAACAACTTATCAGGGAGGACCAGATGAATTTTACCCAGATTTCTGATTTCCTAGGCTATTCGTCCATCCACTATTTTTCCCGGCAATTTAAAAAAATTACGGGCATGACTCCCTCGGAATATTCCAGTTCCATTAAAGCGCTCTCGGAACGAAGAAATGAAACCGATATATAATAAGAATTTGGTTATTGCAAAACAAGTTCGCAATCCTGATTGAAAACAAGGATAGAATCCTGTAATACAGGATTCTTAGGATGGAAAGTGTATGATTTTAAATTCAGGCATAACAAAAAGACTTATCGGACTAGCCACTAAGAAAAAGATGTTATGAAAAGTAAATGTCAGACAATTAAAGGCGTAAGACTTCGGATGTATTGATACTGATGAATTTTATCAGCAACCATCACTGTAACAAGTTATGTAATGCCTGCAAACGATAAGTCTGCGCGAAGAGTCTTTTCGTTTTAAGTTTTACGATGGGCAATGCAAAAGCTATCTTTGATTTGCTGGATAACCGGATTGGCAACAACATAGATATGCACGGAAACATAGGCTACTTTATAAGAATTATAATTCTCATCAAGATTATTTGCTTTAGCAAAAGCCTTCGAGTATTTAATAATGCGGTTTACATACTTGGGATTATTTTCGGTAACCCATGCTTCGATGCCCGATGTATCAAAGATAGTCATGGAACCAAGCGCAAGACCAAGCTATTGGCAGATTGGTTCGGTAAACACCTAAAGTATAATACATACAAAAAAAGAAGGAGTGGACTGGATTATAAACCACTCCCCCTCCTTTTTCTCAATATAGCATCAGAATTCAGAATCTATCATACTCTGTGCTCTTTCCAACGCCTCTTCTACACTAAGCAACCCTGACATTACATTTTTTACAGCAGAACCAACTATATTCAAAAACTTTTTTTCATCAAAAGGTCTATAGTCTGTATCTGGTAATCTCTTTGTTCGAGATAATGAAAAACATTTTTTTGAAAATTCCAACCATGGAAATGTATTTATTATATCATACTTATTATATGTTTTGATGCACGGAGAAACACTGCCAAGTGCTGCCATCGCCGATGCAACTGGTTCCATAGTAATCCATTTAATGAACGCCAGCGCATCTTCAGGATGTTTACTATTTTTAGAAACAGCAAGAGAGCCTCCTCCATAAATTGGGTTTCCTCCTGGTACCATTCCAAATCCTACATTTCCTACGATCTTAGAATTATATCCAAGAATTTCTGATGCGTAATTACTAAAATTAATCATCATTGCAACATTTCCATTTGCAAATTCTTTTGCAGCTGTAGTCCACCAACGAGCAGTTTTTCCTGGTGCATATTTTTGAGCTTCTACCAACTCTTCAAGTGCTTTTCTTCCAACATCATTATTGATAATTATTTTACCTTCATCACTATATAGATTATCTTTATGACTAAAAAAACGTGTTAAAAATTCTGTAGATGCAACACCTGTATTCCCTAATGTTAAGTTAGCTCCATACCGAACATCTGTACCAAACCCATTTCCTTCAGTAAAAAAAGCCGCAATCCTATTATATTCTTCAAACGTTTCCGGTATTTTTAATTCCTGTTTATACTTTTCACGATACATTCTCCTAATCGCAACATTCTCAAAAAGATCTTTTCTATAAAACAAAAGCTGCGAACTTGGAGATACTGGAAGCGCGTATATTTTATTCCTTACATAGCAATACTTATCTTCCAGAGAAGGCAAATATTCAGAAAACACCTTACTTATATCAGGTTCAATCTTATCCAATGGAAGCAGTAATCTTTCCGCAAACCACGAAAGCCATGTAACATCAATCCTGAATACATCATATAAATCTGATGTTTCTGAATTGACAAACTGATCATAAATTTCATCATATGCAAAAACAGCTATTTTTACTTTTGTACCTGTTTTTTCTGTATAAAATTGTGCCAGCCCTTGCATAATAATAGATTCTGGACTATCTAACGCTAATATATTCAGACATTCTGCTGTTTCGTGACTAACTTGAATGTTTTTCCAATTTCTCTCACCATCATTTTCAAAAATGTGAGTTTCTGGTATCAAATTTCCCTTGTTCTGAATAATTCTGGCTGCAACTTCTCGTCCAAGTAAACTATAATTTAACTCATATTTTTTAAAGTCTTTTTCTGGAAGATATACTACAGGAGACAGCGTATGAATATCTATTTTTTTTTCGGAAAAAAAAGAATTAATTATCTGTCTTATTTTTTCAGCAAATCCCATATTTGTTGTCACAATGACATCCATCTCTTCATTTGAAGCAAATAAATTTAAAATGCTATGGGATACTCTTCCTAAGTCAGTTGTAATTTTTTTAACATTGCAATAAGAACTTTCATCAATTTCGGAACAAAAACCTTTTAAATACTCAGCTTCATTAGTATATTTCTCAGATTCCGTAACAACTAATACATTTTTATATCCATTATTCAATATTTTTTTTGCCATCTGGATACCAGCAAGTTTATAATCAAATCCAAAATAATCGGCTTCGAAACCAGGATGTCTTTCAACAAAACAAACCTTTGCAAATCCAGCTTGCTTGTAAACATTCTCCTTTCGATATAGGCATGTAATAACAATCATGCCACATACCATAACAGATTTCGCTTTTTGAATCATCTCAAGTTCAACCTGAGGACTATTATTTGTCAAGAATAATTCTGTTGAATAGCCATTGCTTTCTACATAGTATTTTAAACTATAATAGAATTCACGATACTGCCGTGATTCAACTGTAGGAAGAATAACTCCTACAACTTTTCCCGTTCCTTTACGTAATATCCTTGCTCTTTCATTAATTGTATATCCTAACTGCTGAGCAGCTTCTTCAACAACACGAATTTTTTCACTGCTTACATTGCCTTTACCATTCAGCACATTAGATACTGTTCCCTGCGATACTCCTGCTAATCTTGCAACATCAAGAATGGTTGCCATATTTCCACCTTATTTCTCCATATTTTATAACGTTTTAATAATTATACAATATTTCCCGAATTTTTGCATTCTTTTTTTTATATAAATTATACTATAATTAGATTGTCAAAAGTCCTTTTGACCGGATTCTTCTACAACATTACACGAAGTAAATATACTAAATATAATAATTCCGGTTAGCAAATTACCCTTTTGACGTCTAAATCATATTATATTTGCACTAGCTGATACTGTTCACGGCAATGTCATTAACATCAGAAAATCCCTGTACGATATTTTTTTATTCAAAAAGTTGTAAGGTGGCGTTTATTTTATCCTTGCTCTAACACATTCCAAATTACTTACCCTATATGGTGTACCAACAAAACACCACACCTGATTGATATTTATTTCCATCCGAGTAGTTGTCCATTCTCCATCAAGCATACCTCCAAGCATTCACCGCAATGAAATCCATTATGCCACCATAAATCTGATACCCAAAATCCATATCTGCCACTTTCAATATTATATACCTATCTTCCCTCTGTCATGTTTTTACATTTCTCCTTCATGCTCGCTATATTTTTTTACTTCTAAAAATAATCTAAAATACAACAATATGCTTTTTTAAACAATTTATTTCATTTATTGTAAATTGCCATCTCATAAATCTTAAATCATTTCATATTCAAAAATTAGTAACTCAGACTTTCCCTTAAGATAAATTAATTGGCTTTTATTTGAAAGGTAATTATTCTCTCTTTTAAAGCAAGATTCGCCAGAGTAACTCAAAACTCACTTTCGTGGTTTTGCTTACCTGGCAATCTTGATGGGGATTCTGCTTCCCCATACCCTCGGTTGCTGCACATTTTTTAAATGTGCAATCTGGCTCCTATAAAATAGTCGCAACGTGATGGCTCTGCCGTCACGGGAAAGGAGAAACACATGGCAAGGCCAAAGAAGGACGGACAGCTCCGTCATACACACCAGATTATGCTCCGTCTCACAGACACAGAATACGAAATCGTAGCAGAAAATGCCAAAAGTGCAAATCTTACACTGGCAGAATATGCACGGAACCAGATAATGAATAAAAAAGTCACTGTTAAATATGAGATTGTGGCAGATATACCAGAATTGAAAAAACTGATTGCTGAGTTTGGAAAGATTGGCAGTAATCTGAACCAGATTGCCCGGCACTTCAACAGCGGCGGTATCCATTCTCAGGAAATGAGAAAAGCGATAAATCAGAGTATCGCAAGAATCTACGAAATGAAATATGAAGTGTTAAAAATGGCAGGTGATTTTACTTCTATCTCCGGCCAGCCTAAAGTTAAGAATGAAGGAGATCTCCATGGCAATCCTGAAACACATAGCAAGTAAAAACGCAGATTACGGTGAAGCACAAAAATATCTCCTGTTTCAGCATGATGAATATACAGGGAAGCCGATCCTCGATGAAAACGAGGAGCTGATTCCACGCAGTGAATACTTTCTACTACAATATATTTATGGTTAATATCCCTTACAGCCAGTAAGGAATTATCCATCTTGTTGCTTAAGCTGTATAATGATGGAGCAATCGGTATATCGAATACTTTCTTGGACTCCGCGTCCGTAATTAAGACTGATAACCAGCTCCTCATTCGCAGCGTTCGTTTTATGCAGGTTGAATCGCCATAGGTGCATTCGCGTCACACCACAGTAGATTGAATAGGCAATGAGTAAAACTGGTACTTATCCATTGCAATAATCTTAAGGAGTGACAATTTATGAACGCAGTAGGTATCGATGTTTCAAAAGGTAAGAGTATGGTTGCTATCATGCGACCTTTCGGTGAAATTGTTTCCGCACCTTTCGAAATCAAACACACAGCCAGTGGTATCAATTCACTTGTAGAACTCATCAACTCTGTTGAAGGTGAGTCCCGAATCGTGATGGAGCACACAGGGCGTTATTATGAAGTCCTCGCTCATCAGCTTTCAGAGGCAAATCTTTTCGTCAGTGCCATTAACCCAAAACTTATCAAAGACTTTGATAATGATTCTCTTCGTAAAGTGAAATCTGATAAAGCAGATGCTGTTAAGATTGCCCGATATGCTCTTGACAAATGGCAAAATCTTAAACAGTATAATGTTATGGATGAATTACGCAATCAGCTCAAAACCATGAACCGTCAGTTCGGCTTTTACATAAAACACAAGACGGCTATGAAAAATAATCTTATCGGCATCCTTGACCAAACCTATCCTGGTGTCAATACTTACTTTGACAGTCCTGCACGCAGTGACGGCAGCCAGAAATGGGTTGATTTTGCATCTACATACTGGCATGTAGACTGTGTCCGTAAAATGTCCCTGAATTCCTTTATCGACCATTATCAAAACTGGTGCAAACGTAAGAAGTACAACTTCAGCCAATCCAAAGCTGAGGAAATCTATGGAAAAGCAAAGGAACTTGTTCCTGTACTTTCAAAGGATGCCATTACAAAGCTTATTATTAAGCAGGCTGTAGACCAGCTTAATAGTGCCTCTACAACTGTTGAGTCACTACGCACTCTCATGAATGAAACTGCATCCAAACTCCCGGAATATCCTGTCGTTATGGCTATGAAAGGGGTTGGAACTTCACTTGGTCCTCAGTTGATAGCTGAGATCGGAGATGTTTCCCGTTTCACTCACAAAAGTGCTATTACTGCATTTGCCGGTGTAGATCCCGGTGTTAATGAATCGGGAAGTTATGAACAAAAAAGTGTTCCAACTTCCAAACGAGGCTCCTCTGATCTTAGAAAGACTTTATTTCAGGTAATGGATGTCCTGATTAAAACGCATCCGCAAGATGATCCTGTTTATCAGTTCTTAGATAAGAAACGTGCTCAAGGCAAGCCTTACTATGTCTATATGACTGCAGGTGCCAACAAGTTTCTAAGAATCTACTACGGACGAGTGAAAGAATATCTTTCATCTCTTCCAGAATCTTAATTATCCACTAATATTTTCAGGCCAGCACTGGTGTGGTGGTCTTATTTTGATACCTAATTTTCAACCTGTATAAAATTTTCAATGTTCTTCAATTTAGCCTTGACTTTTTATTTGCAGGCTACTACATTTCCGATTTAATTTTGTAAATCAACGGTAATACCATCTCCAACTGAAACCGCTAGGTCTTCCGGTGCCTGGTCTTCATCATATACCGTTCCTATTTCTTCTATGTAAGCCTCTTCTGATTCTTTCTGCTCATAGGAAACCATTTTTCCTGTAGTTCCTGAATAGTGATAGAGCTGCAGCGTTAACTGTTTTGCATGATCCAAAATTCTCCAATCTTGTAATTCAAAAATTAGATTCGGTTTATCATAGGAAGTGAGATTAAAAACATATTCATTTCCTAAATCGTCCTTCCCGCGAAGCCAAAATTCGTCGTCCTCCGTCATATCGGAATATGATCCAGAAATGGTACATCCGAAAATATTATATTTCATTTCTGAAATCAAAAACGTCTGATCCTTCTCAATTGGGATAGACACTTGAATGTCAATTTCTTTTGTGTCTGCCTGCAGTGCTTCTGGATCTGCTGTAAATGAAAAACTATATACATCCCTTTCTTCAACCTGCTCATTTTGATTTTGGAAGGTTCCTATTTGAATTTCAAATTTCTGGGAATGATCAGCTCTACTTCGATTAAATTTCGCTGCAAAGTATTTGGAAGTCACTTTTTCTGATCCGCTACTGTTATCAAGCGAATATTGATTTTCTAACGCTAATGACTCGCCATCAACTGCGACCTGAATGCTGCTCATGGAAATGTCATTTTCGCCATTTTCATCAGTCAGAGAATATGCAATCCAAAGGCTTTTTGCATCCGCTGCAACTTCCTCTAACGAAACCGCAATTCCATTTTTTTCGATTGTCTTTTGAATTGTTTTCACATATTCATCTGTTTCCTTCTCAATTCCCAAAATCCGGCCAATAAGAGAAGTCATTTTATACCAGGCTGCTTTTACCTCATTCTGATGTGTAAGTCCACCACCAATAGCAGCCACTAATATGATACAGGCTGCTGCAACCCGTATGTAGCGCTTGACTCTTACGATTTTATTTTCTTTCCACGGTTTCGCCGCCTGATAAATGTATTTCTCATCTATATCCTCAAATGCCGTTAAAAAATCCCATCCTTTATTATCCCTCATAGCCAGCCTCCTTTAATAAACCATAAAGTTTTTTCCTGCTACGAGCCAAAACTGACTTGATCTTACTTTCCCCACAGGCATGTCGGTCTGCTATCGCTTTTACAGGATCCATATACCAGTAGCGTCTAATAAAAATATCCCGGTCACGTTCCGAAAGCGTTGATAAAAAGTGGTCAAATAATTTTACAAGTTCTTTCTTTTTTAAATAAATTTCAATATCAGAAGAAATTGCACTTCCAATTTTTTCCACTTCCCCAGCAATATCTTCCATATGTGAATCCACCCGTTTCTGCGCATTTCTTTTCCGATAACGGTCGATTGCTGTATTTCTTGTTATTTTTGAAACAAAGGAAGACAAAATAGATGGTCTTCTTGGAGGAATGCTGTTCCAGGTAAAAAGCCATGTATCATTTACACACTCTTCAGAATCCTCCCTGCTGTATAAAATATTGTGTGCAACTATATAACACATATTTTGATATTTATTTTTGGTCTCTACAATTGCATTTTCATCTCTGGCAAAATACAAATTAATGATCTGTGCATCATCCATCCTAAGCTATCCTCCTTTTTCACCTTATATCACGTATTTTATTTTAATTGGTCGCATGAAAAATGTAATTTTTTTATTTTTTTTGCAGAAAAGGAAATGAAATATATTTCGTTCCTAATTCCTTTTCTGCATTTCCATTTACTGGTCAATTACTTCTGTCATATAAGCTCCCTGACCATCTACCGCAGTAACTATTTCTTTTCCGTCTTCTGTTTCAATAATCTGCCCCACTGATACCTGATCCTGTGGTCCGCTGGTGCTTAAATCCGGATCTTCGTCAAATGTGGCCAGCGGGTACATTACCCTCTCTCCATTTGCATTGAAAAATTCATGTAATTCAACTCCAGAACTGGCAGCCACTGAAGCTGTTCCAATCAGCATACACGCTGCCGCTCCAATCCAAAACTTTTTTCGTTTCATCATGCTGCTCCTTTCTCTTAACCGTGATTATTTTTTATATCCACAAATACTACAGGTCTTCTTCAAAAACGGATAACTATGTTTACTGCAATATGTCCATGGAGTGTAAGTTTTTATCCCCCTACGATGGCATTTATTACATTTGTTTGAGATAATCAGCCGTTCTTTGTAACAGATTCCAGCTGTTCCAACTGTTCGAAAATCTGTCTTTTTACCAACAGCTTCTAAATATCTCGCCGGATGTTCACATGGCGCATTTGTCGCATAGGAAGAAATCGCTTCAATTGGTTCTGTTACAAAAGATCCATCTTCATTTACTCTGACAATTCTTTCCTTAGCACCAGTTTCTGTTACATAAATGTTTCCACTGGAAATTACTTCCTACGCTTCATTTTCCGCACCCATTACAGAGATACCCTGCCCTGCCATATTTCCCATAATTGTAACACTTGTCATAATAATTGCCATCCACTTTTTTAATCCACTCATCCTTTTTACCTCGTTTTCTTAAATTTTTCCCTATAAGTTGTAAATAAAAATTTTTAGAGCCCTCCCTTCAAAGTTTCGTTATTCCTTTTTCACTATATATCACGTAAAATTTCGGTATCCGTTGCATCCTTGCTAAAAATAATTTATTTTATTCTCAAAACCTCCAGCCCTAATTTGGCACACAAACAGGATCCGTTTATAATCTGTGTCTTGGCGTTTTATAAGTAGCCGTAAATCAAAAGCCCCCCGGCAGCATAGTTCCAAAGATCCATACTATCGGGGGCTTATCCCTCATCTCATCATAATTTCCATATTCTCCTGACGATATAAAGCAATTTATCAATAGTGCTGTTCCACAACTTATTTTTCAGCCAGGCTGTCAAGGCATCTTTTTATGTCCTCTTTTTGCATGCACTCAATGGTCCAGGTACGTTCTTTTGTTTCCGGCAGATAGCCAAGCACTTCCTCCCAGGGAAGGTTTCCGCTTCCAAGCCCGATGTGGGAATCCCGGTCTCCGCAGTTGTCGTGGATGTGGACATGACTTACATAGGGAGCCAGATTTTTCGCCCACTCCCTGACATCCAAAGAAGAATAACAGTGCGCGTGTCCGATGTCCAGGCACAGCTTGAAGTTTGGCTGGTTCACCCTCTCATAAACATCCAAAAGAAGCCGCCAATCATCATCAAATACATTTTCCAGCACGACTTCAAGTTCTGTTTTGTTTTTCATAAATTCCTGCCAGAATTTGGCAACCTGCTCCGCCCAATATTCTTTGTAGTAAACATACGGGTTCATGCCAGAGTGAAAGACAATCTTCTTAGCGCCAAGGTGAAGCCCCGCCTCATAGCACTGGTTGAATCTTGTCATGGTGGCTTCCCGCACCATACTGTCATATGCACAGGGGTTCACATCCAGAAACGGACCGTGAAGGATCAGATCCCTGGTTCCTATCTCTTTCATTTTCTCCCAGTACGTTTTGATCGAATCCGAAAGCTGATCCAGGTTATCCGAAATAGAAAAATCAATGCTCTCGATCCCAGTTCCATACTCTTTTACCAAAGCCTTCATGTCATCATCTAAAACTAAATGGCTAATATATATCATTTTTTTCCTCACTTTTTTTGCGAAGCTGCTCCTGCCTCTTTTAAATGGCAGAACAGGCAGGAGCCCTTTAAGGCTTTGCTGCCTGTTCTATCTTTTTTATTTTACTGTGATCTTAATTTTTTTCGATTTGGAACCGGATTTTACCGTAATGGTGGCAGTTCCTTTTTTCTTTGCAGTGATCACACCTTTTGCGGTAACAGTTGCCACCTTCTTATTAGAAGTGGTATAGGTTACCTTCTGCAGGGAGGTGATCGGGCTGATGACTGGCTTTAATGTCAGTTTCTTGCCCTTTTTCAGGGTTGCCTTAGAAGCAATGCCTATGATCTTGGTTGTCTTCACCGCCTTCTTTTGTACCGTAACGTTGACCACCTGTTTTTTGCCGCTTGCAAGTGTGATGGTGACTTTTGCTTTTCCAGCTTTCAGTCCTTTTATAGTACCCTTGCTTGTCACTGTTACAATCTTTTTGTTGCTGGTTGTCCAGGATTTTACGGAATCTCCATTTGCAAGACCGCTCACCTTCACCTTTGTGGTAGACTGTTTTACCTTCAGCTTTATACTGGTGGCATTTACTTTGATGGTTGGGGTAAGTTTACTTCCTACAGTGCGGGTTTCCGTTCTTCCCTTGTTGCTGGTGCGTTTCTGTGTTTCGGGGGCAAATACCGTTGCTCCCGATACGGTTGTCCAAGGACCAAATACCTCCGGAACTTCCGTCGGTGTCGGAGTCGGCGGAACGGGTGTCGGGGTAGCCGGAACCGGAGTTACAGTCGGTGTCGGGGATGGGGTATCGGTACGCTGTACCACAATGGTATAGTCGGTTGTCTTTCCGGATTTGGTGGTAACGGTAACCTTTACCTCTGCTTCTGCCTCTGGATTTGTTTTATCAAAATACATGGCAATTCTGTGTGCTGCACCACTTCCGGTTACTTTTCCAAGAACCGTTACCTTGCTGGTGCCACGGACTCCCACAGCGGTAACCGATGCGCTGCTGTCTGCCGGTTCTGCAAAGATATTTAAAAATTCCCGGCTCTCTTTATAGATTGCCCGGTAGCTGGTTGTTACACTGCTAAATTCCGGGGACAGCGAAATCCGGTTTGCCGTATTGGAGTAGGTATTGCTGGTGCTAAGTGCCATGTTCGCAAGAACCGGAGTGGAAATATCCTGGGAAATATGGAAAGTATATTCCCTGCTCTTTCCCATACCGCTTACAGTTACCTTCACATCTGTGGAGCCGCCGCTTACATCCGCTACAAAACTTCCTGCATACGCCTGTCCATTTACAGTTATGGTGCAGCCTTCCGGTGCTTTAAAATCAAAGGTCACTTTGCCGGTATTCTCTGCTACCGTTAAATTATATTTTAAGGTATCTTTTCGGAAAGCAGAAGGCCAGGTCACTTTTCCAGTATCTGCTGTGACTGTCACGCTGTCCAGATAGGCTCCATTTGTTTCCAGAGCCATCAGATAGTTGGAATCGTTTTTGTAATAAAGGGTGCCCTCACGGTCTGCACAGATGGTACTGATGCAGTATTCCTGCTGGTCACTTGCCGGGCGGAAAAGCTCTACGGCTGTTCCGGAGGTCTGTCCCGGTTCATCGGACAGCATATAAATACCGCCTGGTTTTGCATTGTAGGTAAAGTACAGATAGACTCTTCCATCTGCCTGTCCATCCCCATTATAATCCTGGTTTTCGTAGGCCGTAGACAAAAGAGGCGCTGCCTGGGGATAGCCTGGGATGGATACGTTATATGCCAGAGAGATCCCGGAAGCGGTTTCAGTTAAGACTGCAAAATGATGACCGCCATCGGAATTGAACTGGCCACCGTTTCCGCAGACACCTACATAGATCCTCCCCTTATATACAACCGGGGAAGCAGTTACCATGCCGCCAAGGTTATAGCTGCAGGCAGTTCCAAAGGTGCCGTCTGCATTCATCTGCACGCGGTACAGATACCCGCCTTTGGTGGTGAAATATACATAACCATTATTATAAACGATAGTAGAACGAATATCTCCATGGCTTGTCATCTTATCCATGAGCAATCCGGTATGTGTGTTTACGGAATACAGGATGGCGGAGTTGGTATCTGTTCCTTCTGAAGAACCGTCGTCGGAACCAAATATCAGGTAATCGGATGAGGCATAAGAACCAGCCCAGTAAAAGCCGCCCTTATGGTTGTATTTCCAGGTGCAGTGTTTAATCTCCGTTCCTGTGGATGGATCCTCGTCTGTAACAGACAGACAGAAATAAGAGCCTGCTGTAGTCTCAGAATTCCAGGTTCCGGTATAGATATAACCATCCTTGTAAGTGATCGGGGAAAGTGTCTGACCTCCCAGGGACTCACTGATCCATAAGGACTTTAAGGAAGTAGCACTGACCGCCTGGATCTGACCGCCGCCGATCTGTGCAAAGAGCATTCCCTCTGCATAGGTAAGGGGGATCATGGCATACTGCATATTTCCAGAGAGCTGTTCGCTGGTCTGAAGGATTTCCCCTGTGTTTTTATCCAGCTTATAGATAAACTGTCCAGACGCTACATAAACTGCTCCGCCCAGGATCAGTGGTGGTGTGATGGCTGCCTCCCAGCCCACTCCGATCCTTTTGGTCCATTTTAACAGGGTGGAATCCGCACTGGTTGGGGTGCTGCTTCCGGTAATGCCGTTATTTGTTTCACTGTTTCGAAAATTGATCCAGTCATTGTCCGTGATCTCCGGCTGCGTAGCATCCTGTTTTACCAGTTCTGCACTAATGTCGGAAACCTCGCCGCCGGTAAAACTGCCCTGCTGGGAAATATAGCCATATTTAGAAATATTCCACGTATAGGCTTCTCCTTGAAGGATGTTCTCATAAACCATCAGGGAATCGGCGGAAGGGGTAAGGCGCTCCCCATCCTTGCCATATACGCTGATGACCGCATCCTCCGGGGTTACCTGGAAACTTACTTTGTCACTTGTGCTTTTATGAACCAGGATGGTGTAGGTGCCGGTGGAGGTATAGGTTTTCTCTGCCAGGGCAGGATCCGCATAGGTGTTTGCCTCTGACATGGAGAGCGTCACTTTGGTATCACCGGTGTCTGCCAGTGGAACGCTCACAGCCGTATCTGTAGAAGAAAACGGAACCTCTTTTACTTCGCCTGTGGTTACATTTTCACTGGAAATGGCAAGCTGATACCAGTTGCCGGAAAACGCTTTTGGAACCACCTGTAAAGAAGCAGTAGAAACTGCTACCGTTGCCTCGTAGTCCCTTGTAGTTCCTGTCGTGTCAAATTTCGGAAGGATATTTTTTGCCAGGTCCTTGTCATCCGGCAGGCAGGCCTTGAGATCGGAAAGGTCAAGACGGCGTTCTACCAGGATCTGGTAAACCTGCTTGTCCCCTTCTGTTCCTGCGGTGATAGTATAAAGTGCTCTTTTGGAGCCATTTTCTCCGGCTGCAAAAACGGAGGCAGCTATATTGTAACGGGTACCATCTGTGTATCCGCTTTTTGACATTTCCGCATTCTGTTTTTCTCCGTCCAGTCCCGTGGTTTCCAGCTGAAGGACGGATCCCTCCGGTGCATTCCCTGCCAGATCCGCTGTGATCCAGAAGGATGCGGAATCCATGTTGGAACCATATTCTGCCACATAAACCTTGCCGCCAAACTCTGCGTCAAGATCAGACATACGCTTTAATCCTACGGTAGAAGCACCGCTCTGGCTGGTATATAAGGTCAAGTTCTGAAGGTAGCCACCCTCATCCTGCGCATCGGTTTCTGGCATGATGATAGGATCTGTCTCCCCTTCAAATCCCTCCTGGGAATCAGAGGCTTCAAAGTCCTCTTCTCCTGAAAAATCTTCTTCTGCTTCCCCGGAGGTAAACCCGGTAAATTCAGAAACGCTTGCAAAAGAATCCTCACTTTGTGTGTCTTCGGATTCCTGGGAACCACCCTCAAAAGAATCCGTCTCATCTGTAAAAAATCCATCCTCTTCTGCGGCATAAGCGGTGTTTAACGCATACACCGGAAGATTTCCAGCTAACAGGGCCGCAGACAAAAGTCCGGTCAGCCATTTTTTCATTGTTGGTTTCATTCAGTTCTCCCTTCTTTTCTTTGCTTACGCCGTTATTTTGGGCTTTTTCTTGCTTTCTTTTTTAAACCTTTTCTTTGCCGTTACAAAAAAGAGAGCAAAACCAGTTTCCAATACCGCAATCACCAGAAGAAATTTTGTTGTCAGACTTGCTTTTTGGATTCCTCTTGTCACACTTCCTGCAAAAGATTCCTCCTGAGCCTGGTTCTTTCCAGTTGTATTTGTAACTGTGGTTTTCGTTTCTTCTGTAAAACCATCTGACGCCTCACTTTTTTCTTCTACCACCGGGGAGGGAGTGGCTTTTTCCATCACCTTCTCCCCTGCTATGGTATAGCCAGGCTTTAAATCCTTTGCATATTTCTTCCCTGTCCGGTCTGTCCACTTCGGGGACTCATTTTTTTTGGTGTCAGCTGTCTTCATATTTCCAAACAAAGAAGTCTGTTTCTCCCCCTGGAGCTTTAAGGAAGCCTTAATCTCCCCAGTGGTTTTCTCCCCCTCTTTGCCTCCAGCTTTGCTTCCCTCCACCTGTTTTAAATTGGATAAGGAACCCTCGCCGTTTTGTCCTGGGATAGTGGCCTGGGACTTATTTCCGCCATGGTCGGAGCCATGTACCAGGTTTCCAGGGGTACCGGCTGTTTTTATATCCGGGATCCCCATGACTAAAGAATCACTTACATTTCCCGCTGCATCCTTTACCACGATCACCAGGTCTTTTTCCCCGGAGGATAATCCAGTCAGGGTAATGGTATTGGTTCCGGCTAATACTTCTGTTCCTTTCCCACATGTATCTAGGGCGGGTACCTTTGCCCCTGCCTCAATCACCTGGTAATAACAGGTTCCCTTTTCGGAAGTTTTATAGACAGCAGAAGCAGTGTCCGTGGAGATACGGCTGGCACTGATTTTTTTTAGTACCGGAGCTGTCGTATCGGTAAGTTTCAGGGTAATATAATAGTCTCTGGTTGTCCCGTCCTCTGCTTTTACCTCCAGGCGGACCTTCGCCTCTTTTTCCTGGTCGGCAAAAAAGATCTTCCAGTAGAGGCGGTCTTTGTTGTCTTTCGTTCCCGTGATGGTCTCATCTTTTTCTACAGTTCCTGCCTTGATACCGCTGATGGCATAAACCTTAACAGAAGCTTTTTCATCCTCTACTTCTGGCCAGATGTTCAGGCTCTGCCGTTCGCCATCGTAGGAAGTCTCAAATTTTTCCTTATCTGGAGCCAGATCCGGGCTTAATTTTAAGATTCCTTTTCCGTACTTGTCGGAACTGGAAACATACAAGCCCTTTAAGGCTGTGTTGCCGCTAAGAAGGGTGATGGTATATTCCGTCACCGCAGGATCTGCCGTGATCTTCTGGTAGAATTCCTGGTACCCTTCTT
>NZ_JBCOMJ010000049.1:0-26287 GCF_040924225.1 Ruminococcus sp. RTP21484sp1_RTP21277st1_D2_RTP21277_210401
CGTTGCGCCGGCGAGTGAGTAATACACATTGTCCAAATGCGTCCGCATTGAAGAACTTTTAATCAACTAAATAGCAACTTAGCTAAGTACCTTCCTGGACTCCTCATCCGCAAATTGCTGCCGTACCAACTGGTAATAGTAGCCTTTCTTCGCCAACAGTTCCTTGTGTTTTCCCTGCTCTACGATCTTACCGTCACGGACTACCAGAATCAGGTCGGCGTTTCGGATGGTGGACAGGCGGTGGGCGATCAGGAAGGAAGTGCGGCCTTTCAATAGTTTGTCTGTGGCCTGCTGGATCAGCTGCTCGGTTTTGGTGTCAATGGAGGAGGTTGCTTCGTCCAGAACGAAAATGGCGGGATCTGCCAGTACTGCGCGGGCAAAGGAAAGAAGCTGCTTTTCTCCGGTGGAGAGACGGTCGCCGCCTTCACCTACGTCACTGTCATAACCTTTGTCAAGCTTTTCGGCTACCTCATCGGCATGAACTGCCTTCGCAGCAGCCTTTACTTCTTCATCAGTGGCATCCAGTCTTCCATAACGGATATTCTCCATCACAGTCCCGGAGAACAGATGGGGATTCTGAAGCACATACCCGATGTTGCTGTGCAGCCACAACTGACTTCGCTCACGGTAATCTCTGTCGTCGATGAGGATTCTTCCCTTAGTGGGCTCAAAGAAACGGCAGGCCAGGTTCACCAGCGTACTTTTTCCTGCACCGGTCTCTCCGACGATTGCCACATTGGTACCAGCCGGAATTTTCAGGTTGAAGTTGCTGAGCACCTCTTCTTTTCCATCGGGATACTGGAATGAAACGTTTTCAAACTCAATGTCGCCTTTAATGGGTTCCCAGTTCTCCTTGTGGGGATCAAAGAAATCTCCATACTTTTCCAGAACCTCTGGGGAGTCTATCACCTGGGGCTTCTCTTCCAGAAGGGAGGTCACCCGCTCAATATTTGCCTGAGCAGAAATGCACTGGGACAAAATTCCTGCAAGCCTCTGAATTGGTTCAAAAATTCCAACTGCATATGCAGTAAATGCAGCAAGTGTTCCTATGTCCATACTTCCATTCAGAACCATAATGCCACCACGCTCCAGTACAAGGGCAGTTGCCAGAGCTCCAAAGAAAACTACCAGCGGAATATAAATTGCATTTAATCTGGCAGCCTTGATAGACGCACTTCTCATCTCCTCAGTGACAGAGGCAAACTCCCGGAAGTTTTTCTCCTCCACAACCAGGGATTTCACAGTTTTCGCGCCCATAATTCCTTCGTTGTAGCCACTTGTGATCTTGGAATTGATTTTTCTCACCTGACGGTTCCATGTGAGGATCTTATTCTGGAAATACCAGGTAAGGACTGCAATAGCTGGAACGATCAGCATGATCACCAAAGCCAGTTTCCAGTTCAGAAACAGCATTGCAACAAACACACCCACTACATAAAAGATAGCCCACAGCATATCGATCACATCCCAGGCGATCAACTCTGTGATCCTGGCTACGTCGTTCATTACCCTGGACAGGATATATCCAACCGGAGTTGCATTGTAGTAGGAAAAAGACAGCTTCTGAAGATGAACAAACAATGCCCTTTTCATATCACGGCCTGTTTCGACATCAAGTGTCATGCAGCCTCTGGTGAAACAGATGACGGACCACATCTGAAAGACGATCACTGCAATATACAGCGCAATAAATCCTCCAAGTCCTGCCAGAGTATTTTTCTCGATAAAGGAATCAATGGCCTGTCGCTGAAATAACGGCATGATAATATCCACTGCTGAGCAGAGAATATTCATCACAATTACCATAATCAGCACATTTTTCCGGGGTGCAAGGAAAGGGAAAACCTTTTTCCAGATGGAAATATCAATAGACTTTGTATATTCTTTTTCTTCTATTCGCATGCTGCACCTCCTTCCATGAGACGGATGTCACTGTTCATCTGGATCTCATAAATGTCTTTGTATGGTCCCTCCTGGTGGATCAGTTCCTCATGGGTACCCATCTGCTGGATTTCTCCCTTGTCCATCACAATAATACAGTCAGCCTGCATAAGAGATGTGATCCGGTGGGAAATCATAATAACCGTTGCTTTCTCCATCTCTTTTTTCAGTTCTTTGCGGATCTTGTTGTCTGTCTCCGTATCTACTGCGGATAGGGAATCGTCAAATACCAGGATCGGAGCTTCTTTCATCAGCATTCTGGCAATTGCAACACGCTGCTTCTGTCCACCGGACAAAGTGACGCCACGCTCACCTACGATGGTGTCATATCCGTCTGTAAAATGAAGAATTGACTCATCTACACAGGCAATCTCCGCTGCATGGCGGATTTCTTCATCCAGAAGCTTCTCCTTTGTGATGCCAATATTCTCACGGATGGTTCTGGAGAAAAGGAACGGTTCCTGGAGTACCATGCCGATATTCTGGCGCAGGTACTGACGGTCAATGTCACGAATGTCTGTACCGCCAATGGTAATACTGCCGCAGTCTTCCGGCAGATCATATAAACGGTTCAGTAAATGGACCAGAGTTGATTTTCCACTTCCAGTTGTGCCAAGGATTGCAAAGGTGCTTCCGGATGGGATTGTGAAATTGATATTTTTCAGAACCGGGTGGTCTGGAGAATAACCGAAAGATACATCGCGGAAGCAGATATCGCCATCCATGGCAGTTTTCATTCCACTGACAGGTCCCAAAGTCTGCTTTTCTCCACAGCCTTTATTTTCGGAATCCTCACTCGTTTGCTCTGCTGTCCGCGCAGGAATCTTATAAGCCAGAGTTGCCTCACTCTGTCCTGCCTTCTTCTTTTTCGCAATATTCTCTGCATTTTCATTTCTGTCTGTAGACTTAGCTTCACACTTTACAGCAGCATCTTCTTCCTCAGCCTCCAGAATATAAGCCACACGTTCCATGGAAACCCCAGCCTTACTCATATCTGAAATAATCCTTCCCAGGCTTCGCACCGGCCAGGTCAGGGACGCATTATAGGAAATAAATGCCATAAACTCGCCCAATGTGATCTGTCCATTCACGGCAAAAACAACACCAGTCACCATAACCACCAGCACCTGCAGGTTGGTGATCAAATCTCCCGATGCCCAGTAAACGCTCATCAGTTTTCCAAGATATACCCATAAATTGGAGTAGGCATTATTTTTCTCATCAAACCGATCGATCTCATACTTTTCTCTACCAAAAGCACGCACTACACGAACTCCAGTCAGATTCTCCTGCACGGTACTGGAAAGTGCCCCCTCCGCCTCATCAGCATCCTGAAAACGTTTCCCGATCCTGGAATAGAAATAGCAGGAATAACCGATGATCACCGGGAAAAAAGCTGCCGCAGCCAGTGTGATCTGCACATTCATGGAAAACATGATTCCCAGATACAGTACGATCAGGAAACAGATTCGAAACACCTCCGGCAGCTGCCTGCACACAAAGTTACGGATCACTTCCACGTCAGAGGTACATCTCTGAATGATCTCCCCGGTCTGGTGCTTTACATGCCAGGAAAAAGGCAGATACTGGGTGTGGTGATACAAGGTGTCACGGATGGATTTCAGGAAATTCTCTGAGCCTTTTGCCAGGCACATTTTACTTAAGTAATTAAAAACTCCCGAAAGAACTGCCGAAGCAGCTACCAGAAGTGCTGCCAGAAGCAGTGTCTGCCGCACATTCAGACCATCCGGAATTCCATCCAGCACCAGAATATGGTCTGCTGTGTATTTCACGATCTGTGGGATCAACGCATTACATGCTGTAAACAACATCGAAAATAATAGCGTTCCCACAAAAAACCGGATATTTCCTTTCAGGAAACGGAAAATGATCCGGAATTTCCCGGTTTTATTCTTCGTATTCATACTTTCCCCCCATTTTATAGAAAAAGGACACTCCCTGAACGAATCAAGGAATGTCCTCCTTCACTCCAAAAGTTTTACATATTCTTTCCAATGCATCATATTCCAAGGCCTTGTTTCCTACATAACTCTCAAAGGCTCCAAAAAATTCCCAGGCCGCAGGCTGCAGATACAGTTCTTTTTTCACATATCCATCCAGGATCACTGCTTCTGGCAAAAGACTTTTATAGGCGGCGCTCTGTGCCCCCAGCACATAAATCCTGTGCTCCTTCGACAGCTGCTCCAATGCTTTTTTCTGCTCTGCAGTTGGTGCAAGCTCACCATTTACCAGAATACTTCCCGGAACCGGCTTTTGTACCAGCTTCATGGAAATACGTTCTCCCTGCAGGTTCCATTTCCCACACACAAGGTAAGTCTCACCATTGTAGGAAACCGTTTCCACCTGGTTTTCTTCTGGTCTGGCTGCAGCAAGTACCGGAAGGCGCATTATCCGAAGGCGGTTTTCCTTTCCGTAGTCTCCCAGCTGCTGGCAATCTGCCGGAGCATATATCCGGTCAAATACAGTAAGGGCTTTTCGCCATCTTGCCGGATATTTTTCATGGATGTAAGGCAGAAAATCAAGATCCACCAGAACTTTCATTTTTGCTGATGCCTCTGCTGCCAGATAATATGGCAGATACCCGGTACTTCCAGCCATGATTACCACATCCCAGGAACTGCTGCCGAACAGCCTGCCCCACTCTCTTTGGGCAAGCATTCGCATATATCTTCGTATTTCCGGATTTTCCAGATAAAGAGCCGGATTTTTCTCAATCATACGGTAATTCAGGAAATCTTCCTCACTCAAAGTCATCCTTCCTGCGCCCATCACTTTTGGAAGCTCTTTTTCAAAGGCGAGAAATTCTTTCACATCTCCCCTGCTTCCAAGCCAGCCACTATAAATAACCGTATCATATTTTTCCCTGTCCATACTGTCTGCAAGCTTTCGGACAACAAGCTTAGCCTCCCGCTCGGCTTTCCAGCTGCTAAGGATCAGGACTTTCTTCCTTTCCTCCTGATTTCGAAGGGAGAAAAACTCCATTCCAGGCACTGCATTCTGACTTCGGATACACTCCAGAAGACTGCCTCTGCCTTCTTTTAATCCTTCCTTTTTCTCTATGATCACTTTTCCATCATAGACTTTTCCCAGGGTGCATTTTTCCAGCCATGCTTCCTTCGCTTTGCTCTTAGACGGAGCACAGATATAATCTGTTTTCAGAAGCTCCCTTGCCGTAACTGAGAGAAACTCTGCTGTCTCCACAGACTTCCTATCATAAATTTCCAGCATGGGATTAAAATAAACCTGTGTTTCTTTTTTCACAAAAGAGCCTGGCAGAACCATATTACCGATAATGTAACCTGCCTGGGAAAGCGCCTCCAGATATTCACGACTTTCCTCTTTTACATAGTCCACACCTGTTTTTTTCACCAGATGAAAACCGCCTTTTATGCAGGCCGTAACACTCGCCTTCTCAGAGGAAACATAATTCTTCAGCGCATAGTCCAGCATTTCCAGAAGCAGGTCACTGCCAGGCTTTTTTTCATCTATAAGGAAGAAAAAATGGGAAGCATCCACCGGATTCCCGCATACCTCTGCGTAGGCATAGTTTTTGGAAAGTTCTTTCTTATTCTCATGGATGAATTTCAGAGCCTGACGCTTCACGCTCTCATAATCCTCCATATTATCTTTCAAAATCTTCTCTATCTCATTCATCTGAAGTCCTCTTACCTTCTATCAGCTCATCCAGCTTCTCACTCTGTTCCTGATTCCAAGATCTGGCCTGGAAGCTGTAAGGCATTTCCGTTGTGCAGTCTTCTGCCAGCAGCTTCATATTCATGGTTTTTGCAGCAAGGGTACCCAGGCTTTCTTCTTCCCCTTCCGGGCAGATAAAATAATCGCACAGATTCATAAATGCAAAGGGTTTCTCAAGCCATCCGGTAAGGATTACCCTTCCCTCCAGGTGAAGATCTGAAACCATAGCTTTCAGCTTCTGATACCCTTTCCCTTTTCCGGTAATGTAAAGACAGGTATTTTTCTCCAGACGGCAAAAAGCTTTCAGAACGTTCTGGGCTTTTTGCTGGTACATGCAGATATAATTGATTTTCTCTGTATCCGGTGCCGGAATGGCTTCCACGGTAATAACAGCTGGATTGTTTCCCTGGTATCTGGCAATAAAGTAGCTTTCTGTGGCAGATACGATTACCTGCTGGCCTGCCAGCTCCTTTGCAATCTGTTTTTCCCGGACAAAACGTGCATTGTATTGGAAAAACCGAACGCCCTCCATCTCCTTTGCCACCACTGAAAACAGGCTCTTTTTCCCGGTAAGGTCAATTGCACAGTCGAATTTCGCCTCTCCAAACAGGCGCCTTGCCTCTCTCTTGTAAAAAGCATGTGGAATATCTTTTATTTTTCCCTTCAAAAACAGCTCATTCTTCGCGATTTCCTCCGCTTTTCCGTTAAAAGGCTGACCACGGTAAAGGATCCGAAGCCCGGTAGGAAGACCTATGATCTGTTCTTCTGCAAAATCGTCTCCACCACCGCACACAAGCAGGGTAACATCGTATTTCTGAAAATCCAGGTTCTCTGCAAGTCCAAGAAATGCTTCGGTGTCATCTCCCTCCGAAAAATCACCGGCATACATCAAAAGCTTTTTCTTTGGTGACTGCGCCTCATCCTGACAGGCTATACACCGGGAATCTTCTTTTCCGTGGAACACAATGTCTGCAAGGCGGCGGCAGACCTCTCCGTCATCTTGCGGACACGCCCAGGCTGCTTCCCTTTCGTAAACCTTCCGGTATGGCTCCATGGCTCTTTCGGCATCCTTCACATAATCTCCAAGCTGCTCATAAGTTTCTGCAACAGGACCCGGCAGCTTATCAATTCCGAAGTATAAGCCTCTGTAATTTTTATATTCTGCAAGATCCGGGATAAAGAACAAAATGGGCTTTTTCGATACCAGATAGTCAAAATAAATACTGGAATAATCGGAAATCAGAACATCTGTAGCACGAAGAAGCTCATTGGTATCTACGGTTGCAGGAATATACTGGCCGGTTATCCCCACTGTGTCTTTAATGTGGTAGTATACAATCTGATGAGGCTTCACCAGCACCTGGTACTCCCTGGTATCCACATTCTCCTCGATAGTGCGGATCATCTTCTCATAGGCATCCAGGCTGGTATCAGGGCTGGAATACCTGCTGCCCTTCCAGGTAGGCGCATAAAGGATCAGCTTCTTCTTTGGATCTGCCTCCACGCCTGCCATCTGCAGCTTCTTAAATATGGCCTCCCGGTCTGTGTGAAAATAGCTGTCATTACGGGGCTGCCCGATTTCCAGGATTTTTCCGGGATAAAGATTTTTCATTTTGAACGCATTCTCATAAATCTCTGCCATAAAATGATTGGGCGCGATCAGATAGTCTGCTGCAAGGAAATTCCTTACTGTATTTCCTGCACTCACCTTGCCTGCCGGAATATCAAATCCAATGGTTTTTAACGGGATTCCGTGCCAGGTATCCACAAAGATCTGCTCCTTACGTTTGGTAAAATATCCGGGAAAGCTTACATTATTGATCAGATATTTGGCTGTAGCCAGATATTCCCTGTATTCTACAGACTGGAATTTAATAAATTTCACATTTGGATCATCCCTGTAAAGTCCCATCCATGGTTCATTATCCGAAAAATCGTCAATGACCCAGACATGGAGATACTCCTGAAATTCTGTCTGGGTCAGCAAATACTTGAAAATGGCATGAGGGCTGCAGGTCATGCCTCTGCCCCCAAATGCCTCGTATAGTATACATTTTTCTTTTATGGGACTGTCAAGAAAATCCGCGTACTTCTCCCGAAGCTCCTCCGTAAGATTGTATTTTGCCTCTTCCCTGGCTCTCTTTAAGGCAGCCTCAAAAGTGTCCTTTTCTTTACCGGAATTTTCATCCGGGCGGACCAGCTTTTTCACCAGCTTCTTCAGGTTGTTCACGGTGATCTTCATGTCACTTCCCCCTCTTCTTCGCAACTACACGTTCAAAAAGTCTGTCCCATTCTTTCACAGCCTTGTCGATAGAGAAATCATCAGACTTGGCAATGGCGTTCGCAGACATCCGGGCACGAAGCTCTTCATCATGTGCCAGTTTCAGCATGGCCTGGGCAAATTTGTGGGGATCAAACGCTTCAGGAAGGAAACCGGTCTTTCCGTCATCAATGATCAGATCCATGGCGCCCATATGATAAGCGATCACCGGAAGGCCAAACTCAAAGGCTTCCATAATCACCATAGGCCAGCCCTCCCATCTGGATGGAAGAAGGAAAACAGAAGAATTCAGATAATACTTCTCAGGCTCATTGGTATATCCTACAAAATGGACACGCTTCTCCAGATGACGCTTCTTCGCATCTGCCCTGATCTGGTCAAAAAGATCTCCGTCTCCGATGATATCAAGCTCCCACTCCGAATCCTCTTTGCAGAACTCTTCAAAGGATTCCATCATCAGATCCAGTCCTTTGGCATATACGAAACGGGTCGCCATGAGAAAACGTTTGGATTTCACATCGCACTTCTTTTCACTGACAAAGCTTCTGGGATTGATTTTTACTTCACAATCTATTCCAAGCTTCTCCATATAGTCCCGCTTATCATAATCACTCAACACAATGTAGCGGTCCAGATTTGGCAGATACTGCTGAAGAAGGTTCTCCTGCTGCCAGAAGACAACAGGCTTCACATGAAGATATCCGTCATAGCAGTTATGCTGCCAGCCGATGGTTGCGGCTTTTAGCCGGGGCGCGATCATGGCAAGTCTCAGGCTTAAGGATGCTGTGGTAAGGATCACGTCATAATCCTGGGAATTGAAATATTCCACCCATTTCTCTCTTGTTTTTTTAGGAAAAATTGCTTCTGCAAGAATGGGATTCAGGCTTTTTTTATTAAACAGACCAGATCTGTCATTGAGCTTCTTCACCAGATAGCGGGCGCAGAAAGCCGGGGTATGATGCTTATTCACGAACTGGCTGTTGTCAATGAAATCCACATTGATATCTTCACTTAAATGATACATGGTGCGGTCTTCACGAAAGCGGTCTTCATAAGTCATGATCGTCACTTCATGCTCTTTCACCAGCTCGTTGGCCAACAGGGAAACCACTCTCTTGGTTCCGCCCAGATCAAAGATTTTTGTTATCCAGATACATATTTTCATGTTATATACCACCCCTGCAGGGGCTTCCTCCTTTTGCGGGATAAATCCTGAAGCATGTAAAAAAGGCTTTCGTATTTTCTCTGTTATACCGTAATTTTGAAATAATCCAGAACACGTTTGCAGTAATTATCTGTTACATTATGAGTCTTTGCAAGAATCGCCTTACGCTGATTCTCATAGTCATCTTTTCCATTTTTGACATCCAGAACAAACTGTTCAAACTGCTGTACATTGTAAATATGTTCTCCTGGCATGTATTCCAGTGGATTTTCAAATACCCATCCTCTGGACTCCGTATAGGCATCATAGTCATCCAGAGTAAATCCAATAGGTCTGTTGAGAAGCAGATAATCAATTGCCACAGAAGAATAGTCAGAAATCAGGGCATCCGAACAGTTGATAAACTCATAAAGCTGCAAGCCATTGTCTTCCAGATCCTGATTTTCCAGGTAAACAATGTTTGTCAGCACATTTTCTCCAAAGTCATATGGAATCTGGAGATAATGCTTCTTAATTACCACAAGTACATGATTATCACGACAGAAATTATTAAAAGCAAGAAGCCGCTCCTTATCGTCCAGGATCGGAATATTAAATTCATTGTTCAGCGTTTCCTCATTCAGTCTCTCGCTGCTTGCATGACGGTAGGTAGGCATCCACAGGATCAGCCTGTCACTGTCAGCTGCTTTCAGAAGCTTTTCCTTATATGCTCTTGCGGCGTCGCTGCCCTTCATCATCTGATCGTAACGGGGATAGCCAAGTGCAAGAAGCTTCCTGGAACTGCAGCCAAAGAACTCTTTCTTCGTCTCAATAAACACATCTCCTGGCACCAGACAGTAGTCGAAAAATACCTTGCGGTTGTTCTTGTTCGCCTTGTAGCCGCAGCCATGCCAGAGATTTACAAAAGTCTGACCCTTTCTTGCCATTCCGATCCAGTTAAACGCCTGGGTGTAAAAAATAAAGGCTGAGGTCAATGCATAGTGGTAAGCTGCTGCCCTGCGGATCGTCGTGTTCTTCTTGAAATTGCGAACAAACTTCACATTCTCCGCCTGGTATTTCTTATACTTCTCCGGCTCATGAACCAGCCAGACAAGCTCATATTTTTTATTATATCCATTTGCAACCATATAATCAAAAAGAGCCCGGCAATTGTCTGTAAAATCATCATTTGTCTCAAACAGGATTCTGTTTTTCACCATACGCGGGGGGAATTTGCGAAGTCTTCTCACTTTCCAGCGGTCATATAAAGCGTAAGTCACATAGCCTTTGAAAGTGGTGAACAAAGGTCCTGCGCCCTGCTCTTTCAGGATTTTTGAAAATTTCTTTAGAATTCTCTGTGCTCTTTCCATGGATTTTACCTTTCTTAATATATTACAATCCAGAGCCTGTTTAAAAAAGGCTCTAAATCAGTCCGCATTAATACTCTTTCAGTTTCTCACGAAGCATTGTAGAAGAAGTATCTTTGGTGTAGGGAAGATAAACCAGCCTGGCTCCCAGGGCTTCCATCTCTTTCCCGGTGCGCTCCCAGCGCTCATTTCCCTTCCAGTCATCTCCGATATAAATTTCATCGAAACGGATCTTATCCCAGATTTCTTTTTTATCAAGGGTATTTGTGATGATCACCTCGTCCACATATTTAATAGACCGGACGATCTCTGCCCGCTCTTCCAATGGCACGATAGGTCTTTTATTCTTATAGCTTTCCACAAGCTCATCTGTATTTACGCCTACGATCAGATAATCACATCTTCTCTTGGCATTTTTGATCAGGTTCAGATGACCGATATGAAACATATCGTAAGTTCCCTGTGTGTATCCGATTACCTTTCCCATTTATCCCTCTCCTGTATCTGTTTTTTTCGAAAAAATAATCATAGCACATTGTTTTCTAAATAACTATACCACTCACTTGTCTGTGAATCCGATTGATATAATTATTTACGAAATGATGTACTAGAACCTTTTTGGATGGGTAACTTCTGCTTTTATTTTACTTTATATTCAAATACTCTGCAAGTGCCTCGCAGTAACCTGACTTCTTTGGCATAGTGTGCATTGCAGGCAATAATCTTCTTCTCTCTTCTTTAAAAGGATCCTCTCCCACTGCGGTATGGGAAAAATAGTCCTTCAGATCCTCTAAATTGTAAATCTTCTCACCTGGCATATATGCTTCCGGATTTTCAAATACAAATCCTCTTGTATTTCGATAGCTTTCCAGGTCTGTGAGCACATAGCCCAGAGGTCGGTCAAGAAGCATATAGTCTACTGCAATGGAGGAATAATCCGAAATCAGTCCATCCATAAGTCCCACCAGTTCATACAGCTGAATGCCCGATTTCTGAAGCATTTCTTCTGTCACATAACGGATATTGGTATACGCACCTTCATCCAGGGACCAGCCAGACTGAAGGGGATGTTTTTTGATGATCAGAAATATTCCGCATTCCCTTAAATGAACATCCAGTGCTTTCAGCTCCGCCTCGCTCTCCAATGCAGGAAGCTGAAAGGGAAGTTCAATTTCATTCTCTGCGCTGATCAGCACCTCACTTTTTCGGAAAGTAGGCATCCAGATCACGGTTTTCATATCCTTATGGGAAAAAAGCTTCTCCAGCGCCTCCCCACGGCTGACAGATGGATGGAGCATCCAGTCATATCTTGGATAGCCAAGGGCAAGAATCTTCTCTTTCTCACAGTTCCAGTAACGGGATTTTGTTTCCACAAACACAGGTCCCGGCACCATGGCATGGTCAAAATGCATCATGCTTTTTCCTTCTGGCGGCTTGTTGTCTTTGGCTGCATCTTTATAGCCGCAGCCATGCCACATGTTCACTGTGGTCTGCCCTTTACAATGGTAAAAATTCAGGTAAGCTGTATTGTTTGTATAGAAAAAAAATCCTGCAACAGCACCATAATAATAAGAAAGGGGGCTGGACCAGCCATATTTATTCTCTGCCGTTACAAATTTAACATTCTTGCATTTCAGTTTCTTACATTTTTTCTTATCGGAAACCATCCAGATAATCTGATAGTTCTCATTTATTTTATTCTGAATCAGATATTCATAAAAGGCCCTGGGATTGTCTGTCATGTCCTGCATGGTACGGTTTTTCAGCACAATGCAGTTCTGACGGAGCTTCCCGTGATTCCCGAACCATTTTCCCACCATGGCAAGCTCCGCTTTTGAACAAAAGCGACCCAGATAATAAAGAACACTTCCAGCCAGACCCTCTTCTTTTATTTTCCTTTTAAGGGAATCCTTTGTCATCTCTTACCCTCGTTTCTATAATTTGCCTGACAAAAATTACGATACACCAGAGCCTGTATGAAAAAGGCTTTCTGCAATTACATCTCAAAAGACGATTTCTCTGGAAAAATCACTTCAAAGCTTCTCTGAATTTCTTTCTTCTGCTTCTCAAAATCACCCACATTCACATCATCATTAAGGCAGATCATCTTACACGCCTGTCTGCGAATGGTATGGTGGATCTGCTGATCATGTTTTCCTATGGTATAAAATCTTCCAAGCTTCGGTGACTGGGGCGTAAATTTCCCTTCCATGTACTGCCAGTATTTCATCACGTACTGGTTCACATCGAATACTGTACGGAAACGATTCTTACAAACCTCATCCAGAACAGCGCCTTCTTCGTCCCATACTTTCCAATAGGTTGCTTTCAAAAAAGGACTTGGAAGATGTGAATATTTAAAACTGGAAAATTCACGATAAGGCAGCATCAGCACATTGCGGAAGAGCATTGCTCCATAAGCCGGACTGAACCATTTTTTTGCCTGCTTTTTGATTACTTCTTTTTTATTATAATGCATATTGACAAGAGCTGCATCATTCATAAGAATATTGGCAAAAGGGTTGCGGATATTGTCCTGCACAAGGGCGGTCTCAATACAGCAGTCACAGGGAAATCCGTTTTTGAAAAAATCTTCCGGTCTCACGAAATCAATGAGAAACATATCATCATTAAAAAAGACAAAATGCTCTGACAATCCTTTTATTCGGTGAAGATTCAGTTCTATGGAATTAATATTAAAGGTAGGAAGATAAGCAGGCGCCATAAAATCCTCATGCTTTACAATCTGAATCTTCTCATGCGCTGTATTCAGCCACTTTGGAACATGTCCCCATGTGACAAAATATATTTTATTTACCCAGGGAGCAAATTTCTCCACACCGCGGAACCAGTACTGGAGATTGTCCCAATCGCGGTATCTGCTCTCCCCGGCGTCAGTTCCCCTGCCAGGCTGATATTCCCTGCGCTGTGCAAGCCAGTCAGGGTCACTGCCGTCCACCCAGGTAAGCACAAAATCTATTTTTTCCATTCCTATTCTCCTGCTCTTTAAATGGTTGCGGTCTAGAAATTGTGACGCACATCTTGCAGAAAGCCTTTTTCAAACACGCTCTAAAGCTTTCTCAGTCAGCTTATCTGCCATACAGAAGCATCAGCTTCTGCCCTTCCTTATGGATGTCAAATCCTGCTTCTGCCAGCCTTCTGGCCGCTTCTTCTCTTTCGATTCTCCCGGCTTCCTTCATCTTAAACACAGCTTTGGCCCATTTCTCCGGGCTTTCTGCCAGAGAAATCATCGTCACATTTTCCCGGGAGAGTACTGCTTCTCCTGTGATCTGGTCTGAAATCACACAGGGCAGGCCATTGGCCTGAGCTTCCAGAAGAGTAAAGGGAAGTCCCTCAAATAAAGAAGGAAACAGGAAAACATCCATGGCGCTTAAGTACCGCTCCACGTCCTGACATACTCCCGTAAATATGATTTTATCCAGGACACCCGCCTTCTTAGCCTGCTCCTGGATCTGTTCCTTTAATTCGCCGTCACCTATAAGGCAAAGCCTTGCAGCTGGCTCTTTTCGTTGGATTTCATGGAAAATACGGAGAATGGCCTCATGATTCTTCTGAACCTGAAACCTGCCTACATGCCCTACTACCAGGGCATCCCCGGAAATCCCCAGCTTCTCTCTGATTTTCCGCCTGTTTGACTCTGAAAAGCCATATTTATCTGTCTCAATTGCGTTTGCAACCAAAGTTACTTCTCCCCGTTCAAAAGCCTTATCTCCGAACAGCCATCTGCCTGCTTTTTCGGAACAGGCAAACTTCTCATTCACATAATGCTTTATTCTGGGACGATTCATGCCATCCATCAGCTTACGCACAATTCCCGGTGCTGAAGCGTTATGGGAATGTGCGATCACCTTTCTCACTCCAGCCTGCTTCGCCAGGCGAAGTGGTACGATATTGGCTGCTGAAAGCATATTCACATGCACGACATCGTACTTTTCCTGGGAAAGGAGCTTCCGAAAGGCCTTTATATAGCCAAAGTAATCTTTTTTTATATTGGGAACATAAAAAACCCGTCCACCAAGCTCCTGGATTTCTTTCTCATAAGCAATCGTTCCATACATGGATACAAAATCAAAGGATACTCCCTGTCTGGCCAGTTCCCTGAAATAATTCATTACAAATGCTTCCATACCGCCAGGATTATTTCCCAGCCCTACCTGCAGGATTTTCATTTTTCACCTTCTAAACGCTTTACCAGCTTGTCATATCTGGAAACTTCCCGGGTTAATTCCTTTTTCATAATCAGCCACCTATCATTTTACTGTATTGCTCAGAGATCGGATCAATGTCGCCGTATGCGATCAGTTTGCCTTTTTCCAGAATCATGGCCTTATTGCAAAGGCGCTGTACCTGTTCCAGAGAATGGGATACAAAAAGGACGGTAACACCTGAGTCAAACATACTCATGATCTTCTTTTCACTTTTTTTACGGAACTTGGCGTCACCTACGGAAAGGACCTCGTCCAGGATCAGGATCTTCGGTTCTACTACTGTGGCAATGGAAAAGCCAAGTCTGGATTTCATACCGGAGGAATAATTTTTCACCGGAACATCCATGAATTTCTGAAGTTCAGAGAATTCTACAATCTCATCATATTTGCTGTCAATAAATTTCTTGGTATATCCAAGCATGGCACCATACAGGTAAATATTCTCTTTTCCTGTATACTGCGGGTCAAAACCAGCGCCAAGTTCCAGAAGGGGAACCATTTTCCCATGTTTGTCCACATGACCCTCTGTAGGCTTGAATACACCGGAAATCACCTTAAGAAGAGTACTTTTTCCAGCTCCGTTAAGACCAAGGATACCTACACGGTCTCCCTTTTCCACGCTGAAGCTTACATTCTTCAAAGCCCAGAATTCATTGTACTGGATTTCTCTCTTAATGGTTTTAAATATATAATCTTTTAAGCTGTCAACCTTCTCACGGCTCAGGTTGAACTTCATGCTTACGTTATCGACTTCAATGGCTGTCTTGCTCATATTTTCTCCTTAACATGTTCCTGTAAATGGTAGTTTAGAGCGTGTTTGAAAAATACTTTCTGCAGGGAATGATTTTTCAAACAGGTTCTAGATGTACAGAATAAAATTATCCTGTTTTTTCTTGAAGCATACAAGTCCGATGATGGTGATTACTACGCTGAATGCAGCTGCATAAATTACATATGGCGCATACATAGGCTCTCCGAAGATTGCAGATCGGAAAATCTGAATGGTACAGTACAGAGGATTGAACTTCAGGATCCATGCCCAGCCACTCTTCAGCAGCTTGCTTGGATAATAGAAGATGGCACATGTATACATGATCAGCATCAGGGCAACAGACCAGAGGTACTCAATATCTCTGAAAAATACACCGATAGTTGCAAGGAACATTCCACTTCCGTAGGAAAGGATCAGAATGATGATCAAGGCAACCGGTGCCTGAAGCAGATAAATAGTCGGTTTCACACCCAGGATCACGCCTACAATGGCAAGCACAACCAGGGAGATCAGAAAAATAATATAATTATAAATTACAGTTGAAAGTGGATACAGATATTTCGGTACATACACTTTCTTGATCATTGCTGCATTGGACCGGATGGATTTCAGCGCAGCTTTGGTTGCAGAGGAATAAAAGCTGTACAGAAGACGTCCGGAAAGAATGTATACAGGGAATGTTTTGTCCGTGTTTCCATACAGGGTTCCGAAGACAATGGTCAGTACCACCATGGAAAGCAGTGGTTCTAGCATGGACCACAAAATACCAAGGTAGGAACGACGATATTTCAGCTTGATTCCTTTTTTGACCAGCTCACTTAACAGGAACTGATACTGTCTGAGATTATCTAAATATTTCTTCATATTCACTCCATTATATTTTGAAAAATTTGGCTTTCTGTTTTATCCAAAGCATTCGTATATAAACTTCTTTTTGGAAAAAAGCCAAACTGTATTGTAACATACTCTTTCCCAGGTTGCAATATTGCGATTTAACCTGGAAGCGATCAATCAGTTACTGTGTTACTCCGTGACCAATAACATCAATCATTCCAGATTCTTACTTGCATCTACTGCCATCTGGTAGGCTTCTGCATAAGAAATTCCAGTCTTTCTGCAGATTTCCGCCAGGCTTTCATACTCTGGATAGCATTTCTCTGCTCCTTCTGAACCGCAGATTTTCACTTCCACCTCACCGAAGGGAATCATTACTTTCCGCTTTCTCCGGGGCAAAATCGTGCGCTCCATCTTGACCCTGCGGATACCAATACTGGTAGTTTCTGCAAAAATCAAAGCTTCCATTCCCGGGACATCTTCTTCCTTACAGATTACGGTAAGAAGCCATGCAGGACGGTTTTTCTTCATATATACAGGAGTATAATGCACATCCCTTGCACCGGCCTCAAAAAGCTTCTCCATGACAAAGCCAAGTACTTCACCGCTGCAGTCATCGATGTTTGTTTCCAGCTTGTAGATGTAATCTGCACAATCCGCGCTTTCCGTAACACCGGTCTGAATTTTGGCAGCAGCTTCCCGATTGAAAATTTCAGCAGTTTCATTTGCCGCACTTTCATTTCCTGCCGGAATTCCCACCGCTTTTTCCGGTTTATGGGATTCTTCCGGGTGAATCAGCATTGCACGCAGGATTCCCGGGCACTCATACGTCCTCTTGCCAGCTCCGATACCTGTTTTCTCAATTGCAAAGGTCTCCGGTAATTTGCAGGAAGTACGTACTGCTGCCACAATTGCCGCACCTGTAGGAGTTACCAGTTCACCCTGTACCGGAGTGATCCGCAGATCCAGGCCACACTGCTGTACAATATGGGTTACCGCCGGAACCGGAACTGGTAAAATGCCATGCTGGCAGCGGACCGTACCCATTCCTTCACATAATACAGGTACAATGACCTCTGTAATTCCAAGATTGTCCAGGCAGACTGCCACGGACAAAATATCTACAATAGAATCCACAGCCCCAACTTCGTGGAAATGCACCTCCTCCACCGGAACATTGTGGGCTTTTGCTTCTGCCCTTGCCAGGATCTGAAAAATTTTAAGGGCAATACCTCTGGCACTGTCAGTCATCTTCGTATCAGCAAGTATCTGGCGGATTTCGTTCATGCCGCGATGTTTGTGATGACGATGGGGCTCGTGAGTATGTGCTGCTATCTCATCTCCATGATCATGTCCATGTGCTGCCACATTCTTTGCAGCTGCCTCATGGCTATGCTCATACTGGTGATTATGTTCTTCTGCCCCATGCGTATGACTATGATCATGTCCATGCAGATACTCCATATCATGGTCATGTCCGTCTATCTCTGCATCCAGGATTACATCGAAATCACAGGCATCAATCCCGGATTTCGTCACCCTGCTTACTTTTATCTCAAATCCCTGCACCGGAATACTTTCAAGTACATCCTCCAGCACCTTCTGATCTGCTCCCAGATCCAGCAGTGCTGCCACTGTCATATCACCACTGATTCCGGAATAACACTCCAGATATAATGATTTTCCCATAATTCTCCTCGTTACAAATTTATCAAATTGCTTTTCAATTTGTGTCTCTTACTTACCAAGCGCCAGCCGGTTCATCTGCGTTGCCAGATATCCGGCTCCATATCCATTGTCAATATTCACGGTGGCAATTCCATTGGCACAGGAATTGATCATGGTCAGAAGTGCTGATAATCCATGGAAATTCGCTCCATATCCCACAGACGTAGGCACCGCGATCACCGGTCGGCTTACAAGACCGCCCATAACACTGGCAAGAGCACCCTCCATGCCAGCCACAGCCACAACACAATTCGCGTCCTGAATGATCTCCAGCCTGGAAAACAGCCTGTGCATTCCACTTACACCAACATCATAAATCCGTTCCACGTGAGTTCCAAAATATTCTGCAGTCTGTGCTGCTTCCTCGGCCACTGGAATATCTGCAGTGCCTGCAGTACAGACAGCCACCTTTCCCTCATGAATCTTATCTGGTTTCTCTATTTTCAGGATTCTGGAAACAGGGTCATACTGAACTTCCGGAAACTTCTCCTTCACCAGCTCATACTGTGCCTGGGAAGCCCTTGTTCCAAGTACTTCTCCCTCTTCCATATATAAACGTTCAAATATTTTCAGCAAATGGACATCTGCCTTATTGCTGCAGTAAATCACCTCTGCGAAACCAGTACGGGCTTTTCTCCCCGTATCCAGCTTGGCATAATCCATTTCCTTGTAACCATCCTGTCGAATCAGCTTCCCTGCTGCTTCCGGAGAAAGTCCTCCCATTTGCACCTGGGCAAGGATTTCTTCTAGTGTCATGTACAAATCACTCCATTTCCTAAAACGTGTTTGAAAAAGGCATTCTGCAAAATGTGCGTCACAATTTGCGGGAATGTTTTTTCAAACAGGCTCTAAAATGCAACACAATTATAACGTTTTCTTCTCTTTTATTCAACAAAAAAATCCTGCCTCATTTTGCTGAAGCAGGATTTCTATGCATCGCGAAGCGTGTTACTTGTCACGGAGCGAACCGTAACGGATTTCTTCCAAAGCCGGCTGTTCTGAGCGTAATCAGCGCTCCCAGGACGTCTGATTATGTTTTATTTCGCTTTGGCTGCCTTTTTATCTCCAAGGAAACCAATAGATGTAACACAGATCAGTTTATCGAAGATCATAAACATAGCTGGTAAGATAAACAGTACAACTACCATACTGATGATCGCACCACGGGCAAGCAATGTACAGATAGAACCGATCATCTCAACCTGTGAATAACAGGAAACACCGAAGGTTGCTGCGAAGAAGCTGAGACCACTGCTGATAATGGACGGCATGCTGGTCTTATGGGCAATGCTGATGGCTTCCATCTTATTCTTACCGTGCTGTCTCTCTCTCTGATAACGGGTAGTCATCAGGATCGCATAGTCAACGGTTGCACCCAGCTGGATGGCACCAATAACAATACTTGCAACGAACGGAAGGCTGATTCCCTGATAGTACGGAATGGCCATATTGACAAAAATCGCAAACTCAATAACCGCAACCAGAATGATCGGAAGGGAAATTGATTTAAAGATAATCATAATGATCAGGAAAATGGCACCGATGGAGATTACATTTACACGAACCAGATCGGCATCTGTGGTATCCTGAAGATCTTTCATAAGCGGTGCCTCACCGATTACCATTGCAGTATTATCGTATTTCTTTACTATTTTATCAATTTCTGCAAGCTGGGCATTTACCTCATCTGTAGCAGAACCATATTCAGAGCATACAAATGCAAGCTCATATTGATCTCCTTTGAAAATCTTCTTCAGATCATCCGGGATCATAGACTCCGGAACGGTAGGTCCGATCAGGGAATTCATACCCAGACTCCACTTCACACCCTCAACCTTATCAATATCATTTAACATCTGCTGTTTCTGCTTGGAGTCCATATTCTTATCCATCATAATCATATGGATATTGCCTACTGCGAAAGTTTTCTCCAGCTCATCATTGGCAATGTTGCAATCCAAAGTGGATGGAAGGGATTCTGCAATATTATAGTAAATCTTTGTATGATTGTTTCCATAAATAGCCGGAAGCAGAAGCACCAGGAAAATCACAGTCCAAAGCTTATAATGCTTCGTAATAAATGCAGACGGTTTATCCATTCTGGCAAGAAGCAGCTTATGCTGTGTCTTCTCAATAGGCTTGTCAAAAAACAGAACCAGTGCCGGAAGAATGGTTACACAGCAGATAACACCAATAATAACGCCCTTTGCCATAACAATACCAAGGTCACGTCCAAGAGCAAAGGTCATAACACAAAGTGCAACGAAGCCGGCTACTGTGGTAACAGAGCTTCCAGCTACAGACTTAAAAGTATTGGCAATGGCATGCCCCATGGCACGATCCTTTTCACCAGGGAAACGCTTCTTATTTTCCTCGTAGCTGTTCAGAAGGAAAATGGAATAATCCATGGTAACACCAAGCTGAAGTACCGCGGTAAGTGCCTGCGTAATATAAGAAGTCTCGCCTAAAATAACATTGCTTCCCAGGTTGTAAAGAATAGCAAGTCCGATGCTAAGCAGGAACAAAAACGGAACAACAAAGGATCCGCTTGTCAGCTCCAGAATGATCAGACTGAGTACTGCTGCGATCACAACGTAAATCGGCAGCTCCTGCATGGCAATGTTCTTAATATCTGTAACAACTCCTGTCATGCCACTGAGGAAGCACTGCTCGTTGGCAATCTTACGTAGTTCTGTGATAGCTTCCATGGAAGTATCTGAAGATGTGGTATTATCAAACAAAACCAGCATCATGGTTGCATCGCCATTTATAAATACCTTTCTGTACTTCTCAGGAATCATCTCTACCGGAAGAGTGATATCCGCCACATCATCATACCAGAGAACATCCTTTACATGCTCTACTTCACTGAATTTCTCTTCCAGCTTCTGGACATCCTTCATATCCATATTCTCCACAATTACCATGGAAAAGGCGCCCATACCAAACTCATCTACCAGAATATCCTGACCTTTTACTGTCTCAAGGGTATCCGGCAGGTAACTTAACAGATCATAATTGACTCTCGTCTCTGCGATTCCGATCACAGACGGGATTACCAGCAAAAGTCCGATCAAAAGCACCAGGACCTTATGCTTGGCTATCCATTTTCCTACTTTGACCATTGATGTCATCTCCTTAAATTCATTTCTTTCGTACTATAGTATAACCCAAAATGACCAATAGTCAATATTATTTTTAACAAAAATGAAAAATAGTCATTTTTCTCAAAATCCGATCAAAACGCCGACGATTTTTACCAAAAATGCCGCAATCCAGGCGATCACACATTGTCCGATCACCACTCCAGCTGCCCATTTTCCGCCAAGCTCACGTTTCACAGAAGCAATCGCGGCTACACAAGGCGTATATAAAAGGCAGAAGGTAAGAAGGCACACTGCTGCCAGCGGAGAAAGCACCTCCACCAGTGCCGCTGTGCTTCCAAATAATATGGACAATGTGGAAACCACGCTCTCCTTTGCCATGAAACCTGTTACAAGAGCTGTGGAAAATCTCCAGTCTCCAAAGCCAAGAGGCCCAAATACCGGTGCAATAAATCCGGCAAGTACTGCAAGAATACTGTCTTTGGAATCTGTCACAATATTCAAATGCAGATCAAAGGTCTGTAAAAACCAGATCACAATGGTTGCCACAAAAATAACAGTAAAGGCTCTCTGAAGAAAATCCTTTGCCTTTTCCCAAAGAAGCTGGCCAACGTTTTTTGCACCTGGAAGACGATAATTAGGAAGCTCCATTACAAAGGGAACCGCTTCTCCCTTAAACATGGTTTTTCCAAAAATCAGTGCCATCAGGATTCCCATAATAATTCCGCCGAAATAAAGTGCTATCATTACCAGTGCACCGTATTTCGGGAAAAAGGCAGCTGTAAAGAAAGCATAAATAGGAAGCTTTGCCGAACAGCTCATAAAAGGAGTAAGGAGGATCGTCATCTTACGGTCACGCTCTGAGGGCAGGGTTCTGCTTGCCATAACGCCAGGAACTGTGCATCCAAAGCCTACAAGCATTGGGACAATACTTCGTCCGGAAAGTCCAATCTTTCGAAGCAGCTTATCCATTACAAAAGCAACTCTGGCCATATATCCACTGTCTTCCAGAAGTGACAGGAAGAAAAACAGGGTGACGATAATCGGCAGAAAGCTGAGCACACTTCCAACTCCATTGAAAATACCGTCAATTACAAGAGAATGAAGCACATTATTTACGTTCCATGCAGTCATGGCCTGATCCACCACTGCAGTCAGCCAGGTAATTCCCATATCCAGAAGATCTGAAAGTCCCTTTCCGATCACACCAAAGGTCAGCCAGAAAACCAGAGCCATAATTCCTGCGAAGCATGGAATGGCTGTATATTTGCCTGTAAGTATTTTATCCATCTTCTGACTGCGCAGATGCTCCTTGCTTTCATGAGGCTTAATCACGGTCTCAGCGCAGACTTTTTCAATAAAGTCAAAGCGCATATGGGCAATCGCCGCGGACCGGTCAAGCCCACGCTCCGTCTCCATCTGCTTTACAATATGCTCCAGGGTTTCTTTTTCATTCTGATCCAGCCCAAGCTTTTCCAGGATCAGTTCATCCCCTTCCGCAAGCTTACTGGCTGCAAAACGTACCGGGATATCTGCCTGCTGAGCATGATCCTCAATGAGATGCATAATTCCATGAAGACATCTGTGAACAGCACCGCCATCATCGTTTGCATCGCAGAAATCCAGACGCTTTGGTTTTTCCTGATATTTTGCCACATGGATCGCATGGGCTACCAGTTCATCGATTCCCTCATTTTTCGCTGCTGAAATAGGTACTACAGGAATTCCAAGCGCCTCTTCCATCTGGTTCACACGTACAGAACCGCCATTCTGCCTTACCTCGTCCATCATATTCAATGCCAGGACCATAGGAACATCCAGTTCCATCAGCTGCATGGTAAGATATAGATTTCTTTCAATATTGGTTGCATCCACAATATTGATAATTCCTTTTGGATGCTGTTCCAGAATAAAGCTTCTGGTTACGATTTCCTCGCTGGTATAGGGGGACATGGAATAAATTCCCGGCAGGTCTGTCACCAGAGTATTCTTTTTCCCACGGATAATACCATCCTTGCGGTCTACAGTAACTCCCGGAAAGTTGCCTACATGCTGACTGGAGCCGGTTAACTGATTAAACAGGGTTGTTTTACCGCAGTTCTGGTTTCCTGCCAGCGCAAAGGTAAGAAGCTCACTATCCGGAAGGGGATGTTCATCTGCTTTTTCATGATATTTACCGCCCTCGCCCAGACCTGGATGAGGAATCGCCCTGACACGGCTGCCTCGTTTCTGTTCTTTTTCATCCCTTACATTATCAATCTGAATCTGGGCAGCATCTGCAAGACGCAGGGTCAGCTCATAGCTATGTATCCTGACTTCAACAGGGTCACCCATAGGTGCATATTTTACCATGGTCACGTCCGCCATGGGAATGATTCCCATATCCAGGAAATGCTGCCGCAGGGCACCCTCTCCTCCTACTACTGTAACTGTGGCAGTTTTCCCGATGGGAAGGTCTTTTAATGTCATATGTACTTGTCCTCTTTTCCCATATGTAAGATTTTTGTTGCTGTTCAAAACTAAGCAGCAACCATTTTTGATAAAATTCGTCTGCTAATGATAAATTTTATCATTAATGTTACAGGAGTTAGTTTATTCTAATATCATCAGGATGTCAATATTATTGAGAAAAATTATTGACAATTTTATCATTATCTGATAAAGTTACGAAACAAGGTTTCCCTGTGAGGGAGTAGCAAGCGTGTCCACAGACGCGTGGCAAGTCAACATACCGACCGTATGAATCTGTTTGTATAGATTGCTGTTCACTGAATGAACAGCAGATTTCAGAGCAGTGTTTCGATCTGGCTTGCATTAAATTGCGAGACTCATGTATAACGTTATGCTATACATGGAGTCTGTCCTTTTATAAGAATGCAGATGACCCATATATAGCCTGTGGTTATATATCGGGTCTTTTTTCATGCTGTAAAAAGCTTCGCCGAGAGATCTGTTTCCACAGCAAATAAAAAAATGGAAACCAGTAATAAAATACATTACGGAGGAACGTAAAAATGAACTACAGTTTTGTGTTTTTTCTGAACAGCGCCCTGCTTGGAGTCGGACTTGCAATGGATGCTTTTTCTGTGTCCCTGGCAAACGGCCTTCACGAGCCTAAGATGCGCATGAAAAAAATGTGCGGCATTGCAGGCACATTCGGTGCTTTCCAGGCCATCATGCCAATGACCGGATGGTTATGTGTCCACACCATTGTAGGATACTTCAGGACATTTGAGAAATTTATTCCATGGATTGCGCTGATCCTTCTTTGCTATATCGGAGGCTCCATGCTGATCAATGGTATCCGGGGAACCGATGAGGGTGATGAAATTCCGGGAGTTGGTCCCAAAGCCCTTTTCATTCAGGGCATTGCAACCTCCATTGACGCCCTGTCCGTAGGATTCACCATCTCAGAGTATGACTGGCTGATGGCTCTTGTCTGTTCCCTGATCATTGCCATAGTCACATTCTTTATCTGCATGACCGGACTTTCCCTTGGAAAACGCTTCGGAACCAGGCTTTCCAACAAGGCGGATATTCTCGGCGGCGTCATTCTTATCGCAATTGGTCTGGAAATTTTTATCAGCAATATGTTTTAATTTTTTCAGCATATTTACCGCTATTCAGCTGGTACTGTTCCGCCAGGCGTTTTTCTATGCAAGCGTTGATTTTCACCTGTTTTCCAATCAAAAAAAAGCTTTCATCTCTCCCTTTGCGGGATGGATGAAAGCTTTTTCTACTTTTATTAACGGGCAATAATATATGCGCAATAAACCAGATATACCACTACCATTATAATACCCTCTTTGCGCTCAATTTTTTTCCTGGTTCCTGCAAAGATCCAGACCATAACCGAAAATACCATAAGAAGCACTATATCGATTATGTTTTCCCGGATCAAAGCTACCGGACTGATAGCAGATGAGATTCCAAGAACCATCAGAATATTGAAAATATTAGATCCAACTGCATTTCCAACTGCCATATCAACTTCATTTTTTCTTGCTGCAACTACAGAGGTTACAAGCTCCGGAAGTGAAGTTCCGATAGACACAATGGTAAGCCCGACCAGAGTCTGGCTCATTCCAAGCTCTATTGCAATCCTGCTGGCTGTATCAACGGTAAGGTCACCGCCAAAAGCAATTGCAGCTGCACCCACGATCAGAAAGAGGATACTTTTGCCATATGACAGCTCTTTCATATTATCACATTCTTCAACACCTTCTATTTCAACCTTCTGTCCTGCAGCACGGGCTTTCATTGCGCTTCGTACCATTGTGAAAATATATCCGGCAAACACGATCAAGAAAATAACTCCATCTGCATGACCCAGCGTCATTCCCGCCTTATCTCCCAGTCCTGAAATTCCCAGTACAAGCAGAAATAGTGCACAGCCTAAAGACAAGGGAATATCTCTTACCACAGTTGCTTTCTGAACCATAATTGGCGTCAGAATCGAACAGACACCAATTACAAACATCAGATTAAAAATATTGGATCCTACTACATTGCTGACCGCAAGTTCATTATTTTGTACCAGAGAAGCAGTCACACTCACGGCTGTTTCTGGCAGTGAAGTTCCCATAGCCACAATCGTAAGACCAATGATGATGGGCGGAACCTTTAACTTCTTCGCAATGCTGGAACTTCCCTCCACAAAAAAGTCAGCCCCTTTTACCAGAAAAGCAAATCCCACTGCCAGCAGCAGAATAACGGCTGCAATTGGCAATCCATTAATAATATTTTGCATAATACTCTCCTTTTGTTATCCGCATATTTTTATCTTTACAAATTCTCCAGAGTGTGTTTGAAAAGGCTTTCTGCAAAATGAATGCTACAAAACAGCATTTACTTCATAAGCCTGCTTCTTTGGAATCACATCTGCCGCAAATGTAAAAAGACCCATGTATGCCATAACATGCATACATGAGTCTCATTCTTTAAGATTTGCCAGGCCAGAATCAGATCCGATCAAAGCCGCGACTGTTGACAAACCACGTTTTCACGCAAACTACTCCCTCACAGAATCCATATGTGTAGTTAATATACCAAATTGCCGTTAAGAAGTCAACCTTTAATCTTCCTCTATATGCTCTCTTATGAACCATTTATGATAATGTCCTAATATACCACAAAGGAAAATGTCCCAATGTAGTATAATGCTTCCATCAAC
>NZ_JBCOMJ010000050.1:0-25114 GCF_040924225.1 Ruminococcus sp. RTP21484sp1_RTP21277st1_D2_RTP21277_210401
TCATGAGTGTAAAATTCTTAATAATGCCTTTGTATTTTTCGTAGCGTGACTCTAAATCACTGTTCAATAGGGTGTTTTCATCAGCCATTTACAGCAATCACCTCCTGGCATTTTCGATTGATGAATGTGAAAGTACTTTTATCTGATTCTATCTTAACATTAATGGAATTCCTTTACAAGATACTTTTTATGATGAGTGAACAGGTGCAATAGAAAATACCAGCAATAGCCGTCTGGAAAGCGAACTGCAACCATAAGAAGTATTATTAGATAACTGACAGATTGCATAAAAACCTGTTTTTTACAAAAATATCAAATTTTGTCATATAAAAGGGCATGATCCGAAAGTATGAAACAGAAAATTGATTGCAAAAGGTGGTCAAAAATGGCCTTTTGTCAAAGGCTTATTTTGTGTTATTGAATCCCTTTTAAGCTTAAATAACACGAACTAACACAAAATAATACAGATAAAAAGGTAGGAAATAACGGCAAATAGCACTAAGTGATTTTAAAAGGGAGTAGGTAAAAAAATCGTGTCTTAGACATCCGGGAAGCAAAATGCGACCCGGGTGGTCACCTCTTTTTTATCCTTCATTATGGAGTTGACTTCACCGCCAATGTAGCGGGCTGCTTTGTCAACACTAAGTAATATTTCGTCACTAAGTGCTAATTTTCTCATAGTTTTCCTTTCGTATTTTTGTATATATCTTACAATAAAGACGGCAGAGTTTGCAAAACATAGATTGCTGCCATAGAATATCTGTCTGATTTAGAGCTTGTTGATAATCTGTAAAAACAAGCCCTATTTTTTAGCTCATTATGGGGCTAAAAAGTGGGTTTGGTCACTTTTTTAGTGAGAAACAGCTTCCTTATTTAGAAAATTGCAAAACTATTTCCCATATAATGATAGTAATGACCGTTAACAGTATCTTTTATTATATAACAGGAGGTAAGGGAAGCGCAAGCTTTGTTTGCAAAATCGGCTTGAATATAGAATCATGTTGGAAATATTATAGAAAAAGAGTTTTTTTTTATATTGCGATAGGATCAGAAGCCAACCTTGGTCACTTAATATGGAAGAAATTCAAGTGTTTTTAGCTCGGGCATACAATTATAAAGCAGTTTGGTCACAAAAATAGGGAAAGCCCTATTGAAAAACAGAGATTTTTTTGCCTGACATGGAAAGAAAAACAGTTTTGGTCACTCGATTTGTGTGTTGTATCTGCCTGCATCGGGGACTGATGACCTTTGCTGGTAATAAAATACGGCATAGCCGGGTAAGCTGACTATGCCAATATTTTCAAAAGTATGTTGTTCCTGTAAGATTCATAAGATCGTGCTTATCAATGGGAATCTCGCAGGCACCAAAGTTCATGGAAGTCTCATACCCTAAAAAATCTTCTAATTCGTCTATCTCTATGTCTGTTAAACGTATCTTTAGAAAGCTTCTCCATGGAAATGCAGGAAAAGAGCATTTGGACAGGATACGTTCATAAGGTTTCTTGATAAAATTCTCCTGCTGTTGTCTCCCACTCTGGCTCCAGATCAGATATCGGAATGGATTAAATTTCGCATCCTGTTCTTGTAGTGCATTTAGACGCTTTTCCTGATTTTTGATCTCGTTCATTATAATATCTGGCAGGTATACCGTTTTGGTATTTTCCATGGACAGTACGATGTTGGAACGGGGACCGTTGTAGTCTTTGTGAGTCCTCGGCAGATCAAGGCAATGATTATCAAGGTCGATATCATCAAAATGAATACGGACAATCTCTGCAATCTGCAGGCCGGCAGTGGCGGACAGGAGCATGGGAAGATAAAGCGTTGGGGCATTCCATTTGGAAATCTTCAGTAGCTGCAAAAGCTGCTGGAAAGAATAAGCTTCGGAAGTATCGTAAGAAACACTATCGTCCCAAATTCTCAGCCCACGGGATCTTATGGCATTGGCAGCAGCCGTACCATTGTCCTGTCCTGCACAGTATAATTCCATGGCATTCCGAAAGAAACTGGATACTGCATCACACAACATAGAATATTCTTCCATCGGAAAGTTTTGGGTATCAGGGATCTCGGTCTCTTTCAGGATCTTTATCAGTTCGTCTGTGGTTACATCATTTATGCGTTTATCGCCCAGGACGGGAATAATGTATTTTTTGTTTGGTGATATTTTGTCTGCACGGTCTTTCCGATATCATGAATCGGTGCCAAATGAGATACTGACACAATTTCTTCATCTGTAATCCTGTTTATGGGATGTAAGGTCAAGAGAGCTGTCTTTGGGGGCTGGATCCGGTATCTGACAGGTTTTTTTGCGGAGACGGGTAACTGCATTGTAAAAACAGCTGGGAGATATCCCATGCTCATTACACCATGCAGCATCTGTCAGGCCACTTTGTCTGCATTCGGTTATCAGTTCCATCAATTCGTCCAGGGAACGCCCTGGAGCACGTTTCTTACTCATAATGAAACCTCCAAATGTAGTAAATTTCTATCTCCTATCAAGCGGAGTGTAGTAAAAATCTATTTACTATCATTATGAGTTTAAAAACGTAGACAGTAAAGCTACCCAAGATCTAAGCGCTTACGGATATCGTGCTCAGATGAGCCGGAATTTGCACTCCAATTCATACTCTGTTGTTACAGAATTTTTTATGGATAAATTTTTACAGCAACTATCTGGTCAATATTTTATATGCAGCATACTTTTTTAGTTTGTAATACACAAATCCCCGGCATCTGTCATAATGATCGAATGCCAGGGATTATTAAAGTCAGCCTTTTACAGCACCCACCATAATTCCTTTTGAGAAATACTTCTGCATGAATGGATATAGCGCGAAGATTGGCAGAGAAGCAAGTACAGTAATAGTCATTCGGATTCCCTTCTGGGAAATGGCTGCCATAGCCTGCTCCGTTTAAGCTGGCAGCTTCTTTATTCTGTATTATTTAATTATCATTTTAATTTCAAAATTGAACTGTTCTGCATCAAGGCGGTACTGTTCTGACAACTCAGGCCCGCAACTGTTAGAACCAATTCCGTTTTGGACATAATCCAGGCACACGACCGTACTTCCACAAGGCTGTAATTCATAGCTATGTCTTTTTGCTGTCAGTTCCTCTTGAGTATATGGTGATACGTTAAAGGAAAATGTCCTTTCTCCTGCTGCTGCAAAAGTATTTTCCTTTCCTTTTAAGATAAGGTAGTCACAGTCGGTATGACTTCCATTTTCCTGTGGACGCAGGTAATCTTCATGCATTTCAAGTACATTAGCATCATATTTTCCATGACTGCCGGCTCTTCTCTTATCTACGTAACTTTCCTCAGGTCCTATTCCGTAATATTCTACGTTGTCAAAATCTCTGTTAAGGAATAAACGGATTCCAAATCTCGGAAGCATTGGAAATTCCAAATCCCTCTTTACATCCATTTTTACCTGGATTGCGCCATCCGAAGTAATAATCCATTCTGACTTCACATCAAGAATTTTTTGTACGGTAGGTGCAGAAACACTTAACGTTCCTAAGATGTGTAGTTTCACATTTTTGGTAATGCAGGAAGTTTCATATGCTCTTGCATAGCTCTGGTCATAATGAGCATTCATCCATTCTAATTTGATTTTCCGGTCGTTGTCAGTTGGTGCTCTCCAGATATTTAATTCCATAGGACGAGTCAGAAGTTCTTTTCCCTTTACAGTAATGCTTTCAAATAATCCTGTCAGTCGGTTGAAGCGATAAGTATTTTCCTGCCCTACATGAATTGTAAAGTATCTGTCACACTCTTCCACAGTAAAAATATTATCAGTATTCATTTCAGCAAGAAGTTCAATGGCTTTCTGATTTCTTCCATCTATGTTCTTTAAAAGGATTTCATCAAATCCAAGAGACTCATCCGAATGTAAAATCTGAGTATTAGTTTTCAAACAATAAGATACTTTTAGGTGACATTTTCCACTATCTGGTATTGAAACAGGAAGTTTGATTGTTTTTTCTTCATGAGCTGGTATACTTTCATCTAATTCAATTTGTCCTACACAGTCAACTTCTCCGTCAACGCTCACCTCATATATAAGATAAATATAATCTTTAAGATCAACATAATTCATATAGTTATGAAGAACCATATCTCCAGTTTCCTGATCATAGTGAAGAACCCTTGCCGGTCTATATATATTTTTGTATTCTTTTAACCCAGTATGTGGTGTTCTGTCAGGATAAACCAGTCCATCCATACAGAAGTTTCCATCGTGAATTTCTTCGCCATGATCTCCTCCATAATAATAGATTCCCTTGCCATTTTCAGCCTGGCCTTTGTAAATAGCATGATCACACCACTCCCATACGAAACCTCCACAAAGACTGTCGTACTTCTGGATCAATTCAAAGTAATCCTCCAGGTCTCCAGGTCCATTTCCCATGGCGTGGCAATATTCTACCAGAAGAAGAGGCTTATCCGGATTCTTTTCCATGTATTCATCAATCTCAGAAAAAGCTGGGTACATTCTTCCAACTACATCAATATTAGAATAGTCATACTCACGGTCTGTACTCTGATAGAATGCACTCTCATAAGTCGTAAGACGGGTTGGGTCAAATTCCTTGGTCCATTTTAGGGATTCCTCAAAGGTACATCCATATCCACATTCATTACCCATAGACCACATTACAATACATGGGCGGTTTTTTTCTCTTTCCACACAAAGTCTGGTACGATCCATGGTTGCCGGAATGAAATCCGGGTTATTTGCAATTCTTTTATTCCACTGCTCAACTACATTTTCCCACTCTGAATTTTTCAAGTACTGTGTCTGGGTTCCATGGCTCTCATTATCAGCTTCTGCGGTCACAAATAAGCCATACTCATCACAAAGCTGATAGAAATAAGGAGAATTCGGGTAATGGCTGCTTCGGACTGCATTAAAGTTGTGCTGTTTCATCATGATCAGATCTTTTTTTATCTGCTCCATATTTACTGCGGAACCGGTTATCGGATCGGAGTCATGACGGTTTACACCTTTAAATTTTGCTTTTACACCATTAATATAGATTACGCTTCCCTCACAGTGGATTTCACGGATACCGATACGGTCTATGATCACCTCATTCTCGGAAAGGAAAAGCACCTGATACAGATATGGCTGTTCCGGATTCCAGAGTACAGGGTTTGTGATATCTAATACCGCTTTGTAAGCAAAATTTTCATCGTCACATTTCTTAAATGTACCTGTAGCCACCGTATTTCCCTCATGATTCCGGATTACAATTTTAGTATTTTCTGCTGCATTGCTCTCCCCAAGAAAATTCGCACGAATTTCAATTTCTGCACCATTTTCCCCTATAGATGTAGTGGTAAAATAATCATACAGTACACTTTCTGGTCGCTTTAACAGATATACATCACGGAAAATTCCTGTCATACGGAATTTGTCCTGGTCTTCTAAATAAGTTCCATCACACCATTTCAGGACAAGTACCGCTAAAGTGTTTGTTCCTTCTTTCAGATGATCGGTCACGTCAAATTCACTGGTTGCATGAGCCACCTGGCTGTAGCCTACATAGACACCATTGATCCATACATAGAAGCAGGAATCTACACCCTCAAAATTCAAGTATGCTTTTGGTGCTTTGGAATCTTTCTTATATTCAAACTGGTGTACGTACGCTCCGCAAGGATTCTCCTGTGGTACATATGGCGGATCAAGCGGAATTGGGTAACGGACATTGGTATACTGATGGCTGTCATAGCCATAGTTCTGCCAGATTCCCGGAACTGGAATTTCGTCGAAGCCCTTAGTGTCATAACCTGCTTCGTAAAATTTTTCCTGAAGATCATAAATGCTCTTATAAAACTGGAATTTCCAGTTTCCATTTAAAAGCTCCATACGGTCAGATTTCTCTCTGTCATGTACAAGAGATCCCATATCCTTTGATGCAGGCATGTAGTATGCTCGATGGGGCATGGTGTTTTCATGTAACACATTCAGATTTTCGTAGTGTTTTGGTACGATCATATTTGCTCCTCCAATATTATATATTTTTCTGTTTTAACATCTGATATGATTATACCTGTTTTTTAAAAAAATTACATAAACTCTGTTCGACAAAACATGCACAAAATGATATAATTTAACAAGTAAAGACACAAAAATATACACTTTTTTATTAATTTTGAAATATGTACAATCTGTTCCGATAAAAATCGTGCATATTTACAAGGAGGTAATTTATATTGTACACAAACTCCGCTTACTGGCACCAGACACGCTTGGATTTTAAAGATAAAAAACATCCTATTTTTATAGGGAGCTGCGGTACTTACCGTCTGTACACAATAAAGAAGCTGCCAACGCACCGGCCGCGAGGTCGGCTTGATTACCAGCTTCTTTACGTTGCTTCTGGAAAAGCACATTTCTATTTTGATGGAAAAGAGGAAATTGTTTCTGCTGGAAACATGGTTTTGTACCGTCCAAAAGAAGAACAGCGCTACTACTATTATGGTGCCGACCACCCGGAAGTGTACTGGGTTCATTTTACTGGGAATAACGTCAAAAATATCCTCCGCAAATACGGCATTGCAGATGGCGTTCATGTGATTTATTCCGGAGTCTCCATGGAATACAAGCATCTGTACATGAACATGATTGAAGAACTGCAGCTGCGGAAAGAAGACTATGAAGAGCTTCTTGTGTATTACTTTATGCAGCTTTTAATCCTTCTTCACCGCCAGATTCTTGTAAAACCTCACAAGAAGAATCCAATGATCATGGATGACATGGCGCAGGCAGTTGATTATTTCCGAATGCATTACAATAAACAGATTAATATTGAAAAATATGCAGCTTCGAAAAATATTAGTGTTAGCTGGTTTATCCAGAACTTCAAACAATATACGAATACAACACCCGCCCAGTACATACAGAACCTGCGTCTTTCAAATGCGAAATCTCTGTTGGAAACCACAAACTACAATGTTACAGAAATTTCCAATCTGGTTGGATATGAAAATCCATTATATTTCAGCCGCTTTTTCCGGAAACAGTTTGGCGCTTCGCCGTCACAGTTTCGGAAACAACTGCGGCAAAATGAAGAGAATCAGATGACTGAACCAGAAAAGAAATGATCTGTATACGAAAGCCCAGGTTCAAAAACTGCCTGGGCTTTTAATTGATTTATTTTTATTACTAATATTCTACATACGCTCTCCCCTAGAGCGTGTTTGAAAAATCATTCCCGCAATCTGCACGCCCCACTTTGCGGTATATTTTGCCCGAATTCGGTTGCCGTAGCCCGCTACGGCGCCCTCATCCGGACAAAATCTCCCACAAATTGTGACGCACATCTTGCAGAAAGCCTTTTTCAAACACGCTCTAGTCATATGTACTTCTTATTCTTCTATTTTAATATACTCCCACAAATGCCATCGCAGGTGCAACTCTGGAATCTTCAATTACGATTGCCAGACTATCTGTATGGATTCCCTTCAAATCGACGATTCTCTTATATCCGATAGTTGTTCCTTCATAGCATTTTTTTATGCTGCCGTTTTCTTCATAGCAGACATTAAATGCCTCAACTCTCTGGCTAAGGGGAATTGCTTCTTTCAGAACAAGATAATGTAGTTTTTTTCTTTCAATCCATTTGATCTTGATAACCAGTTTATTGGTTCCAGCCTCATTCAGGAAATAAGTTTCATAATCATCGGTTCTAAGAACTTCTGGGGACATCTCCCGACAGTCAAGTGGTGGAATGGTTGTAATACCAGCTTCTTCCACTAAATTATTGGAAAAGCTTTCTTTGATAAAGTCACCTAACTGCTTCAGGTTCTGAATATCCGTTGGATGGATCTTTCCGTTTTTCATCGGAGGGATGTTTAACAGAAGTGTAGTATTTCCACCAACTGATTTTAAGTAAATATCCTTCAGATTCTCAAAAGAACGTACTTTATCATCCTCTTCTTCGTGATAGAACCAGCCCGGTCTGATGGAGACATCTGTCTCAGCCGGATACCAGGCAAGTCGTTCTTCCTTCGCAAGACGTTCCCTGCTTCCCAGATCAGACTGTGTTTCATCCAATGGTCTTTCACGGAACTCTTCATTATCCTCCTGCTGGCTTAACTCTGAAGTCAGAGCCGGATCTTTCATATCTGCTGCTACCACGCTCCATTCACTTGGGCGTACCTCACCAGCTTCATTTCCACACCAACGGATATCAGGACCAGAAATAGAGATCACAGCATTTGGCTGCAGCTTGCGAACTACCTGGTAGTATCTTTGCCAGTCATATTTCTGTACCTTTCCGTTTGCGCCTTCCCCACAGGCACCATCCAACCATACTACAAAAATATCACCATACTCTGTCAGAAGCTCTGTAAGCTGATTCACATAATAGTCATCATACTCTTTTCCTTTTCCATAGAATTCATTGTTTCTGTCCCAAGGAGAAAGATAAACACCAAACTTCAGGCCATATTCTCTGCAAGCCTCCATTGTTTCTCTTACAATATCACCCTTTCCATTTTTATATGGAGAGTTTTTGATACTGTGTTCGGTGTATTTTGATGGCCATAGGCAGAATCCGTCGTGATGTTTGCAGGTAAGGATCAGTCCCTTCATACCGCCCTCTGCGGCTGTTTTCGCCCACTGTTTTGCATCCAGCTCTGTCGGATTAAAAATAGATTCCGGCTCTGTTCCATCGCCCCATTCTCTTCCGGTAAAGGTATTTACTGTAAAATGAATGAAACAGAAAAATTCCATGCTTTCATATGCAATCTGTCTTGCGGTCGGTACTGCTTCAATTAATCTTTTGTCTTCTTTTAAGCCGCTATAGTTCATAATCATCCTCTAGACATTTTTATTGTTACATCCCATTGCTATATTTCGTTATTTTAATGCTTATTTTGTTTTCAGCATTTTACTGTTCTTTAATTCTTCATTTGCCTTTTCTACATTCATCTGTGACATAATAAAAGTAATGATTACACAAATCACAACTGGAATCCACAGATACATAGTATGAAGCATGCTAAGGCAGGAATCCGGCTGTACAGCAAGTGAACTGTTAAAGTGGCTGAATTCCAGAAGCCAGCCTGTAATCGCAGTTCCAAGTCCTCCTCCAAGTTTCACACCAAGGGAAGTACAGGAATACATGGTTCCGTCTACACGTTTATGCTTTGTCAGATAAGTATACTCTGAACAGTTAGCAATCACCGCATTCATATCACCCTGCCATGGTCCCATACCAAATGCAGCAACGGCTGTAAAGGCAATCATAAGCGGTACGCTTCCCATATAAGCAGCAACTACTACAAGGGCACGTCCAATGGTTCCAATGGTATATCCAACCAGATTCAGCTTATATAACCCTTTCCATTTTGCTACTAAAGATGGTGTAATAACCAGTGCAATGATTAACGGGATATTGATTGCCCAGGAAAATACCGGGAACAGATCCTCGTTTTTCAATACATACATCATGTAATAAATACCCATACTGAGCATTGCGGAATAAATCTGCTGCAGAATGTAGGTTACGCAGATCATAATATAAAATCTGTTGGAAAATAACAGTTTTGCAGCTTCAATAAGGCTATATTTTTCATCTACTGCGCTTGATGCATCTTCGTTTAAGACTTCTTCTGGAAGCTCTTTTACAGATAATGCAGAAACTGTATTTATAATAAGTCCAATGATGGCATAAATGATTGCTACAATTCTCCATCCAGCAGCTCCCCCTCCCATAATCTCAACAAACTTGATAGTAACAGACTGGATCAAAAGACTGGTAGAAAATGCAAAGATAAAACGGTAAGATCCCATTTCTACACGTTCTTTGCTGTTTTTGGTAATCAGAGCTGTAAGAGCTGAATATGCAATGTTATTTGCTGTATAGAACACTGCATTTAACAGGGAATATGCAATAAAGAACCATGCATACTGCGCTGTCTGTCCAAGACTTTCCGGAATTGCAAATACACCGATCAAAGTAACTGCACAGCCGATATAACCATACAGCATCCAGGGTTTTGCTTTTCCCATTTTTGTTTTTGTCTTATCAATCATAGAGCCGAAGAAAATATCGGTCACTCCATCAAACAGTTTTGATACTGCAATCAATGTTCCTACAATACCCGGGTTCAATCCAACAGTATTGGTCAGATAGAGCATTACGAAGGTGGAAAGGAATGCATATACCACATTTCCAGCCACATCTCCGGAACCGTATCCGACTTTGTTGTACCATTTCAAATATCTTTTTTCTTCCATGTTTTCCTTCTCTTTCTCCTGTTTTTTCAGGTTTATTTTCGTACTTCCTTAATCCGAATATAATTATATCTTTATCTTTCCCAAAATTACATAAACAACATTTAACAAAACATGCACAAAATTGTAGAATTTAAAAAAATAGAACATTTTAGGATAAAAATGCGTTCATTTATAACATAAGGTCAATTATTCAAAAAAATAAGAGGGCTGCATCTTACAGCTCTCTTATTTTAAATATACATCCTATTCTTCATATCCCTGCGGATTATTAGACTGCCATCTCCAGGAATCTTCACACATCTCACGGATACCGTTTTCTGCTTTCCAGCCAAGCTCTTTTTCTGCCTTAGATGCATCACAATAACAAGTTGCAATATCTCCGGCTCGGCGAGGTTTGATCACATATGGAATTTTCACACCAGTTGCAGCTTCAAAATTCTTTACAATATCAAGAACACTATAGCCCTTTCCGGTTCCCAGATTGTAAATCGCAAGCCCAGGATTTTCCCCGATTTTCTTAAGCGCTTTTACATGCCCCTTTGCCAGATCCACAACATGAATATAGTCTCTTACACCAGTTCCATCCGGAGTATCATAATCATTTCCAAATACACCAAGTTCCTTCAGCTTACCAACTGCTACCTGTGTAATATATGGCATAAGGTTATTGGGAATGCCATTTGGGTTCTCTCCAATTGTTCCACTCTTATGTGCGCCAATTGGATTAAAGTAACGAAGAAGCATAACATTCCATTCTGGATCTGCTTTCTGGATATCGGTAAGCACCTGTTCCAGCATGGATTTTGTCCAGCCATACGGATTCGTACACTGTCCCTTTGGGCATTCTTCTGTAATCGGAATCTGTGCCGGATCTCCATATACAGTTGCTGAGGAAGAGAAAATAATATTTTTCACATTATTTTTTCTCATTACATCAACCAGGGTTAAAGTGCCTGCTATGTTATTTTCATAATACTCCCAGGGCTTAACCACAGATTCTCCAACTGCCTTCAAACCTGCAAAATGGATGCAGGACTCAATAGTTTCCTTGTCAAAAATATCATTTAAAGCATCTCTGTCCAGAATATCTGCCTTATAAAACTTCACTGGTTTTCCTGTGATTTTTGATACTCTGTCCAGTGCTTTTTCACTTGCATTGCTTAAATTGTCCAGTACCACAACATCATATCCTGCATTCTGAAGCTCCACTACCGTGTGGCTTCCAATATAACCAGCACCACCTGTAACTAAAATTGCCATAATGATTCCTCCTGAACGGTTTTTTCTTTTATTATAGTCTGATTTTTGTAAAAACATATGGACAAAGTTTTAGAAAATATGGAGAAAATGCCACGATTTCTTGTCTGTTTTCTTAATTGCAAAAACTTATATTTTTATATATTTTTTTCTTGCTTTTTCCAATAATCTGTTATATACTGCCCCATGTAAAGTAATGCAGAGTAAATTCATGAGCGTAAAGTGCCTTCCGGATGGAGAGTTGCCGGAGGACGAAAAGAGAAATCTTGCGGTTCGTGGATTGCTTCTCGCTGCAACAGAAGATAAATATGAATCCATAAATTATCTCCTATTGTGAGCGAAAAAAGAAAAGGAGGTAATTTTTTTATGGAGAAAACAAAGAACATGTTTCTCACCTCAGCCAAAGAGCTGAAAACCACTTCTACCCTGGCAGTCTGTGCAATGCTTGCTGCCCTGGCACTGATTTTAAATTCAGTTGCTTCTATCAATATCGGTCCCTATGTAAAAATTGGATTTTCCGGTATCCCGAACCAGATTGCTGATTATCTGTTTGGACCCATTACCGGATGTCTGTTTGCCGGTGTGCTGGATATTGTGAAATTCTTTATCCGCCCGGATGGTCCATTTTTCTTTGGGTTCACCTTTAACGCAATGCTCGCGGCATTTATTTATGGATGTTTTTACTACAAACATAAGCTCACTTTCCGTCGCGTGCTGATTGCAAAACTGGTTGTCGTTCTGATTGTAAATGTTCTGTTAAATACCTTATGGCTGGACATGCTTTACGGAAAAGGATTCCTTGCAATCCTCCCAATGCGTACTGTAAAGAACCTGATCATGTGGCCAATTGATTCCTTTATCTTCTTTACCATCACAAGATTGATTGAGCAGACAGGAATTTTTAATCTTTTTAGAAAACCGGCTGCCAACTGATTACATATATTTGAAAATATAAAAACTTTGCGATATCAAATAAAAAACGCGAATATTCCAGTACTAAATAAGCCACTGATATTCGCGTTTCTTATTATCCTAACCACTTAAAAGAAGGATAGTATCTTACAACAGCTTTCCCCACAATCTGGTCAAATCGCACGAATTTGTTTTTCCATGAACGTGAATCTCTTTTCATTCTCCCAATTAGACACAGTCTGTCTGGTAACATGAAATATTTTTCCAAATTCCTCCTGAGTCAGCGCCTTTTCTTTTCGTATTTTTAATATCTGCGTTCCAATGTTCATATTTGCTCTGCTCCTGTTCTTCCAATCGGTTTTGCTTCTCACTTGGATTATATAAAAAATTCTGCCTAATGAAAAGCAATTTACCTTTTACAGTGGAAAAAACAGGTATGCAAAGCTTCTTTGACATGGTATTTTTTAAGAAGATTCACGTTTCTCTACTTAATCTGAATCCTTATTTTTTCACTGACAGGTGTCCAGTCAGATTCTGCAGTGATTTCACCTGTAGTTCCATCATATGCGCTTTCTTCGGTTCCATAATCTTCATCCGTTTTATCTGCTGCGTCGGTATTTTCTTTCTGGTCTGTATCGTCTTGAAGCCTTACTTCTGTGGGAGCTGCTGCCCCTCCGATAATTTGAGTTTCAATCGGCTCCTCTGCATCTGACGGATTTTCTCCCTCCAAAGTATCCTCTGGAACTTCTTCCATTTCTTCTGTAGTCTCACCAATTTCTACAAAATCGTCATCAACCCAGACAGTGTCTGCGGCAGCCATGTAAGGTTCTCTGGTATAAAGCTGTAATTCCAGATAATCGCTGTCAATATCCGGGAGCAAAAGAACCGGGCCGTCAGAATCCAGCTGATACATACCCCAGAAACTGGTTTTAAAACTCCATTGAGACTTACCATCTGCCGAATTACTGCGCAGTTCATACTGTACCTGATTTCCTTTACTGTCTGTCCCCATAAGCATCATCTCATTACCATTATACAGCTTTTCCTCAAGTTCTTCCGGAATTTCTGCCTTAATTATACTTTGCAGTTTATTCATGGAAAAGTCTGTTAATTTCACGGTTCCTTCTTCTGTTTTAATAGAAATATCTTCTAGCTTTTTATGAACTGTCTGTTTCATAAGCTCCGCATGAGGAATAGAAAAATCAAACTCAAATTCTGCAAAATAATCTTCGCCAAGATTTTCATTTTGATAAGCACCAAGTACCAAATGTACTTCCGGATTTTCTCCCAAATCCTCATCAAGGGAAAAGCGGGATTCCAGAACAGCATCATAGACATTTTCATCCAGTCCGGTATTTAGTAAATCCTCATCCGAATACGGCAGATAGTGTCCGCTTTCGTATTCTTCAATTTTCTGTCCATTTATTGTAGTTTTCTGATAATCAATGTCAAGCTGTGTATTGGCAAAGGTCCAGGCATCCTGGACATCATCCGTGCCCTTTTGCCCGGAAGATGTTTTTTCTGCATGCACCTTTGTTAACAGAACCCCATTATCCAGAACAACTTCTTTTAATGTTACAGTAATTCCCGTGTCTTCCTTAGAGGTATTCAACACTTCCGTATAAGATTCAATGCTTTTTGGGAAACCAAGGGTTTCTCCTATGGACAATGTAATATTTTTTATTGCAGCCTGGATATGTGGATTAGAAAAGATAACAGAACCCAAGGTGACGATCACACAGGCAGCTGCTACTATGCTCCACTTTTTTGGTCTCCGGTTTTCCTTTTTTTCACTCCATTCCCGCTCTGCTTCCTCTATATATTTCGGATCAATATTACCAAATTCTTTTGAAAAATCAAACTTTTTCATATGCGTCCTCCTTCTTTTTCCAACAGTTTCAACAGCTTTTTCCGGTTTCTGTATAAATTCATTTTCACGCTTCCCGCTGACATATGATGCTTTTGGGATATTGCAGAAACAGGATCTAAAAACCAGTATCTTCGTACAAAAATATTTCTGTCCTTTGGAGACATTTCTTCCAAAAAACGATTTATGGTTTCCATCAGTTCTTTTTCCGCCAGCTGTTCTTCCACGGTATAAGTTACATTTAGCTGATCCATTTCCTCTATAACATCTGCCATATGAACATCCGGGCGCTTGCCTGCAAACTTTTTTCTTAAACGGTCAATACTAAGATTTCTTGTAATCCGACCGCAAAAGTGTGCCAATACAGGAGGATGCGTAGGAGGAATCTGTGACCATACTGAAAACCAGGTATCATTCAGACATTCCTCGGCATCTTCTCTATTCGCCAATAAATTCCAGGCAATCTTGTAGCAATAGGGATGATACTTAGTACTCAATTCTATAATTCCATTCTCATCTCTTTTCAAAAACAGGTTTATAATTTCATCATCATTCATTTACAGGTTGTCCTCCGGGTTTCTTTAAGCTAAAAGTCACTGTCCATAATCTGACCAGCAACAGATAAGGCGCCTTTTTGAATAAAAAAATTTCCATTCATATTATATATCGTAAAAAATAGTGGATGGTAACAAAAAAATTTAATTTTTTTCAGTTGAGATCCAAACTACAGTTTTGGTTTTCAGAAGATTACCTTTTAGGGGTAAAAATAATGAAAAGCAGCCGATATTCTCATTTTATATATCATGAGATACCGGCTGCAACTGCTGTTATAAAATATTTTCTTGTTCTGTAGTTTTGTACTTCATACTACAGCATTCATTATAATCACGGTCAAAACACGTCCTATAAACTGTCCACAAAACGCATAAAAGCTTCTCTTCCTTTTGGTGTGCATTTATAAACTCCGGCATCTTCCAGCACATGTACAAACACCAGTCCTACTTCTTTTTGAAGAATTGCATGAATGTTCTCTGCATTAATATCCGGATATTTTTCCAGCAATTCTTTCACCCAATCCTCATGCTTTGCTATTTTTTCATTTGAAGAAATATCTTTTCCAGATAAAATGTATTCCTCTAAAAGCTCCAGCTCTTCTTTTAATCTGGCCGGAAGAACTGCAAGCCCCATTACCTCGATCAGTCCGATATTTTCCTTTTTAATATGATGGTACTGTGCATGTGGATGATATACACCAAGTGGATGTTCTTTCGTCGTAATATTATTGCGAAGTGTCAGATCCAGCTCGTATACATCTTCCACTTTACGGGCAATTGGGGTTATGGTATTATGTGGCTCTCCGTCCGTATTGGCAAATACAAAGGCTGCTTCATCTGTATAGCCTCTCCATGCCTGCAGCACATGTGTTGCAAGGTCAATCAACCGTTCTGGATTTTTATGACGGATACGGAGCACTGATAACGGCCACTTTACAATTCCCGCTTCCACATCCTCAAATCCAGGAATGGTCACATGCTTTTCAATCGGTGCCTTAGCCATTGCGAAGGTATAATGTCCTCCCTGGAAATGGTCATGGCTTAAAATAGAACCGCCTACAAGCTGCTTTTGGATTCTCCCCATATTTTTTCCAGAACGTTGTCTGTACTTCTGCAGGTCGTGGCATGAGGCAATTCATCAGTCTGGTATCAAACAGGTCTTTATAGACAACACTGTCTTCAATCAATCCCCGATCAATTGCCTCTTTTAACAGTTCATCCAGAACCTTCTCAAGTTCAATGTTCTGAAATTCCTGTTCCGGTGCAGTGTAATCATCCTCGTAAAATACATCCAGCAGAAGATTTGTTGTGTAATTTCTCTCACATTCTGGTATCAGTTCCGTCTCGACTCCATACTGTACCAGTTTTGCAATACTCTCACTCAGCATATTTTTATCCTCTCTTTTCTATATGATTTCATTTTGCAGAACAAACTTTTCTCTGTACAGATTCCGGTATTCTCTTGGTGTCATTTTGTAGCGTTCCCTGAAAACCCGGTTAAAAGTCCGCTGACTTTCAAATCCTGCATCCATGGAAATGTCCGTAATGCTTTTGTCAGTACACTCTAAATGAACACAGACATAGTTTAATCTCTGTTCATTTAAATATTGGTTAAAATTTCTATGAAAAGTTCCGGAAAAGACACGCGAAAGTGTAAATTTACTTACTCCCATATCTCTTGCCATCTTTTCCAGGGACATTTCTTCTTTAAAATGTTTTGCAATATAGGAGACCGTCTGATAAATGATATCATTGCTCTCCACACTGCTCTTTTCCTGTAAGTTAAATACCGGGATACTTCTGGCCAAAAGGATCTGCACATAAGCCTGTTCTACAACAAGGTTAGGATTTTGCTCCTTTTTATCGAGCTTCAGGCACCGAATTGCATTTACAATATCCCGGTGGACCTGCGGCTTTTTAATCACAGGATTTTTCGGACAGTATTTCTGCATAACAGAAGCAAATTGTCCGCAAAGTATGGGCTGCGCCCACAGATAGCATGCCTTATTATTCTCTCCTGAAAAGACCTGGCAGTGATGGATCACTTCCGGAAAAAGGACTGCAAAATCACCTTCCTCCATGTGAAAGAGTTCCTGGCCCATTCCAAGCTCCAAGCATCCTTCTGTAAGATAGATGAATTCAACTGAATTGTGCAGATGAGGGGATTCATGTCTGGCAATGCGGGAATGTAAATGCAGGTTTTCTTTTTTCTCTTCATAAACCGGAAACATAATTTCTCTCCTCTGCAAATTTTGTCTGTTTTTTCTTTTCATTTGGCACGTAATCCGCTTTCAGGTGATCTATAATGCACTTGTAAGTTAAGAAAAGAGGTGAACGAAATGAAAAATTTAAAAGCTTATATCTTATATGTGATGAATTTCTACGCAAACTATTATAAAGTTTGCCGCTAATGCCAGAAGAGAATTCCGGTATTCGGCCGGATTTTCTTCTGCATAAACTATCACATCCGCTTTTTATTAGTATAACCAACTAATGAACCCCTGTACATGAACAGGATTCTTTAAAATATAGACAAAATGATACAAAAAAAGATATGCTGCAAAAAATGACTGTATTTCCTGCCTCATATCTTTCCTTAATCCAATGACAGACAGCCCGAAAATATCGGGCTGTCTGCTTTTTAGATGGTATCAATCAGATCACTTCCACTAATGATCTGGCTCCAGCGGTTTTCACGTTTGTCCGCATTTTTCTCAAAGTATGGAAGTCGCGTTTCTTCCAATTCCTCCAGGCATGGGATGCTTCCATCCAGATACTTTTTGATTCTCCGTATGGTACTGTTAAGTCTGGTAATCACAGCTCCAAGTTTAATCTGTTTCTCAGCTTCTTCTACAGGTACAAATTTATTTTTCTTAAATTCTTCCAGACACCTAATTAGTGCATTATTATGAATATAAAAAAGAATATATTGAAGTTTTATTATTGCAGCCTTGTAACCAACTCTCCCTTCGAACATGTAGCAAAAAATCTATCGTACCAGATAAGGAATGTTAAAACTGTCCAGATTTTACGACTGTTATCTGCCTTTTTATTTTTATGGTCCTTCAGAAGCTGAAGCAGTTCCTCTGTACGAAAAAATTCTTCTGCCGCTTTTGAGGTAAATAAATCCGTTACCATCTGATACCAGTCATCCTGCCGCAGCCACACACGGATTGGAATGGGAAAACCAAGTTTCTTACGTTCATCGGTTTCCTGTGGAAGAAATTTTGAAACAGCTTTACGGAAAATATATTTGGTTGTACCTGCTGCAATCTTAGTTTCTTTCGGAAGCTTTGCTGCAAAGTCAAAAACTTCTTTATCCAGAAATGGTACCCTGACTTCCAGGGAATGTGCCATACTCATTTTATCTGCTTTCTGCAAAATATCGCCAGGAAGCCAGTAGTTCAAATCTACAGACTGCATTTTTTCCATGTCTTGAAGTGATCCTCTGTTTTCTGCCTCAAGCTCTTCATAAAATGGTCTTAAATATTCCTGCGTGGAAGGTCCTGTTACTTTATTTTTCAAAATCTGCGCTTTCTCTTTTTCACGGTAGATATACGCATTTCCAATGAAACGTTCTTCCACTTTCATTCCCGCGCGGATAAGAAAATCCCGACCTTTCACATCTGGCAGCTTTGCGGCCAGTTTTCTAACAGCACGTCTAAGCCTGAATGGAATCCAGGCAACTTTCTTTAATGCTTCCGGTTCTCTGTAAATATTATATCCACCGAAAAGTTCATCTGCGCCTTCCCCGGAAAGGACTACCTTGACATGCCCTGCGGCCTCTTTGGAAAGAAAATAAAGTGCAACTGCAGAGGCATCCCCAAGGGGTTCATCCATATGATACATCACATCTGGAAGGGCATCCCAGAATTCCTGCTTGGATATGATTTTCACATGGTGTTTCAAACCTGCTTTTTCTGCCACTTTGGCAGCTTTGTTTACTTCACTATATCGATCTCCCTCATCAAATCCCACTGTAAATGCCTGATCTGCACCGGAGGAAGAAGCCAGATAACCGGAATCCACTCCACCTGATAAAAATGCGCCGACTTCCACATCACTTAACATATGATGCTTCACTGAATCCTTTAAAATCTCGGAAAGCTGGCTCCGCAGCTGCGCCATATTCGTCTTATGGTTCCACTGACCTGGTGTAAGCTTTGGTTTGAAATAAGTCTTTATTTCATAGCTTCCGTTTTTATATAAAAGCATATGTCCAGGCATCAGTTTATAAATTCCCTTAAAGAAGGTCTCTTCCAGAGGGGAATATTGAAATGACAAATACTGCTCCAGTGCCTTCTGATTTACTTTCCTTTCATAGCCTGGAAATGCAAGGATACTCTTAATTTCAGAAGCAAATACAAAGTGCCCATCTATTTCGGCATAGTACACAGGCTTAATTCCAAAGAAATCCCTTGCAAGCATCAAAGTCTGCTCTTTTTCATTCCATACTGCAAACCCAAACATTCCCCTGAGTTTATCCAGTGCCTTCTCCCCATACTGCTGAAGGGTATTTACCAGAACTTCCGTATCGGAATGGGTGCAAAAAGAAATGCCGAAAGTCTCAAGTTCTGCCCGCAGTTCTTTATAATCATAGATTTCTCCATTAAAAACAATATGCAGATTTCCATCCGCACTTTCCATAGGCTGCTGCCCATCTTCTAAATCAATAATACTAAGTCTTCGAAAGCCCAGCGTAATCTTCTCCCTGCAAAAGGAGCCCTCACTGTCCGGGCCTCTATGCTCAATGGCTTTCATCATCCTTTCAATTACTGTCTTCTGATCCTGTCTGTAACCTGTAAATCCACAGATCCCGCACATTTCTTCCTCCGTATCCATTTGATGTAGTTTAGACACTGCAACGACTTTTGTTACAGTCCAAAATTTTTTTCCGATATTTTATCATAAAAATATCTGTTTGTTGTAAAATAAAAATGTCTTTCTTATCAAATAATTATATTTCCAAATAGCTTTTATATCTCATATAACATTTTACAAGAAAAGAAACGTTTTCCAGTCTCTTATTTGCTTCCGGAAAACGTTTCTTTTCATTTACTCTTCATAAAGATTTCCGTTCTCATCGGTCCAGGTTCCGTCACCATTATCTGTGTATCCTACACCTTCTGAATCACAGTAATAATAATCTCCGTTTGTAGTCTCTTTTACATTAACGGTGCCGCTGCTGCCCTTGAGTTCATGCTTTTCCAGCTGTGTTCCGAAATTATAGTCTTCGTCATTCCAGGTACGATATGAATTTCCATTGGCATCTGCCCAGTTTCCATCTCCCTGATAACTGTATCGGCTCCCATAAGCATCAGAATAGGTCCCATCTCCGTTATCGTAAAGAACTCTGGATTCTTCATCTCCTCCACCCGGTGCTACAATTGATGCTACACCGGAAGCAGTAGTGAATCCACTGGTATATGGTACGCCTGCTGGCAGATTCTCATAAGATGAAACAGACTCGTTGTTGTCAGAGGTAATTCCATCATCGGTCGTTTCACTTACCTGTCCGCTGTTTTCCATGGCAGGTTCATCGTTTGTTTCCGCATCTGCTTTTTCCTCTTCGTCTACAGAATCCTCTGTATCTGCATTCTCTGTCACTCCTCCTTCGTCCTGTGTTTCAGCAGCTTTCTGCATAGTTACCATTTCAGAAAACGGTGCATAATCCGGTACATTATTTTTCTCTGGATCTGCATTTTTTTCAATACCAGACTTCTCCGTCTCTACTGAAACTGTATCTGTCCCGGCAGAGACATTAAATACCAGATTACCGCCTGCAAGCAGCAGCGTCACAAGAATTCCCGGAAGAATCCCTCTGCGGAGTTTCCGAATGTTCACCATATACAGAATCCGATCTTTAAACACCATTTCGCTGTCATTAAGACTTGCTGTCACATATGGAATCTGATTTTCCATGGCCACTGTCCTGAGAAGCAGCTGTCGATATAATTTATGTTCCTTTTTATTAACTCTGCGAACAACTGCTGTATCACACAGATTCTCAATATCCTTATCCGCTTCTTTCAGCATGATAAGAAGAAAGGGGTTGAACCAGTATATTGATGCACAGATTCGAAGGAGCATCTTATACCAGAGATCCCGATGGCAATAATGTGTGAGTTCATGGTAAAAAATAAGTTTTCTTTCTTCTGCTGAATACCCGGTTGCTGGTAGATACAATTTTGTATGTAAAAGTCCTGCAAGAAGCGGTGTGGTAAGACCTGCGTTTTGCCTGAGCTCCGGTATTCTGCGTACGTGCTTCTTTTGACACGCTGCACGGTACATCTGAATACTCACCGTATCACTTACCTGCAGACTCATCCGTTCCAGATTCCTTATAGAAAAATAATATGCCAGCAATTCTCCTGTCAGTTTAAGTACCGCTACGCTCGGCCAGACAACAACAAAAATCACAGCCACAATTCCCAGCCATTTATCTGATTCGTACCTGACAGTTCTCTTTTGTTCCGGAATTTCTGTCAGATTTTTCATGTCATTGCTCGCAGATGATACGGTTTCTGTTATCTTCTGACTTTCCTCTGGTCTGACTGCGTAATCCGTTATCTTCGGGTTTTGCGTATTCTGTTGACTGCTTCTAAGTACTTTGAAATCCACCAGTGCCAGATTCTCCGGAAGGCGCACCGGAACACAAAGGCTTATCGTAATCAACAGCCAGATAAAGTACTTCCATCTCGCTGATACACGTCCTTTAAACAGAGTCGCAAGCACTTTTACCAGTAAAATTACTATTGCTGCAATAATGTTCAGTTTCAGAATGTGCAGAATGAAAACCTCCATAATTAGCTATTCCTCCCTGTCCTCCAGGTTCTTAAGAAATTCACTGAGATCCTGGACTTCTTCTGAGCTGATCTTCTTTCCATGATAAAGTGAAGTTACAAACTTTTTTAGTGAATTCCCATAAAGTTTCTCAAGAACACTCTGGCTTTCATGTGCCTGATAATCTGACTGCGAAACCATGGGTGTATACAGATTCATTTTTCCCTGTTTCGTCACTTCCACGAAATTTTTGTTCTCCAATCTGGTCAGCAATGACAAAATTGTTGTTGATGCAAGCTTTTTCTTCATATTGATCACTTTCTCAATCTCCGGTCTGGTCATCGGCGGAGTATTATTCCAAAGAACGAGCATAATATCCAGCTCTGAGTCCGGAAGTCTCTGGTAAGTTTTTTTCACTTTTTCATACCTCCCCTGTTACATATTTTCTACAAATGTAGGAATGATTCTATTTTACCACGGTTCACGGAAATGGCAAGGGCTTTTGCACAATTTGCAAATGCCCTTGCCATTCCTGCAGCTACTGACCACTATCAGTCTATTTCTGTATAGCTGCTGCCATTTTCATCACTCCATGTCCCGTCTCCGTTGTCCGTAAATCCTGTACCATTTTCGTCCTGGAAATAATAATCACCATTTGTAGTTTCCGTAACCGTCACAGTATTACCGTTTGCATCCTGAAGGTCATGCTGTTCCAACGTATGTCCCAGATGATGAGTGTCATCATTCAGAGCTGAGTAGGTATTTCCATTTTCATCGGTATAAGTTTCATTCCCATTATCAGTATATTTCATTCCATCATCTCCACGGTATTCGCAAGAATAATCTTTGTGAAGAATGTAATTGATCTCAATTGTATTTCCATCACTGTCAACTAATGTCAGTGGTGAGGTGGAAATAATATCTGAACCATCACTGTTATCTGCGGAAGCATTCACTTCTGTATCGGAAGAATCTGAATCTCCCTTGCCTCCCGGATTGGAAGTATCGGTATCCTCCTGATCAGAATTCTCTGTTGAATCTTCATCTGCCTGTCTGGTAAGGGAGGGATTTCCTGGATAGGAAATATATTCTACGAATTTTCTGACATCACCGATATCATCTGCATCTTTTGCATATCCCACCGTCATATATAAACTGTTCCCCTCTGAATAAACTGTCTGATAGCAGGCTTCATACGTATCATTGCATTTTGCAATTGCTATATTGACATCATCAAGTGAATATTTGTAAATGTTTACATAATCACTTCCATTCGTGTAGCTGGCATAAGTACCTTCCGTATCTGCCTTTTCCCAGTCGGAATCTGCTGGCGGCTGTGTATAAAAGTCATTATTTTCTGCTGCCAGAACCGTTCCTGCTGAAAAAGTTCCCAATACCGCCGTAGTGATAAGTGTCATTAACTTTACTGTTCCTGTCTTCATAGTGCATTCTCCCTGTTTATTATTTTCTACTTTTGTAGAAGTTGTTTATATTCTACATCTGTAGAATATAAATGTCAACCATATTTTGAAGTAACTGGTTCTTGACACATAATATTCCTTGCATTATAATACGTTTAACAATTAAGTTAAATGTTAAATGAAGGGATGTGATGAATTATTGGGTATACAGGATACATTAAAAGCACTGGCTGATCCAACACGACGTGAGATTTTGAACTTATTGAAGAATGGGCGGCTTTCAGCTGGAGAAATATGCGAACATTTTTCAGTGACGGGAGCATCCATATCAAGACATCTGGCAATATTGAAGGAAGCTGATTTGATCCGAAACCAAAGAGAAGGAAAGTTTATTTATTATGAATTAAACACTTCCGTATTGGAAGATGTCATGTTGTGGATCACAGATTTGAAAGGAGCATCGAACGATGAAGGAAATGATAAAAAAATATAGAGGTTCATTAATTAGCTCTATACTGGTAATTCTTGCAGGAGTCCTGGTGGGTTTTACGAGTACACACGGTAAATGGATAAATGTATTTTTTGTAGTAACGCACTGTATATTTGTAGCAATCATATTTTATGATAACAGAAGCCGACAACAGAGTCCAAAAGTTATAGGAATGACTATATGGATGATACCTGTTATTACATTGCTCTATAATGGCATTGCCAGATTGGTAAATACCGGAGCAGGCATGGAGAACCTGTTCATGGCATTCATGTATTATGGAACAGGCTTACTATTCATGGTTATAGGAAATTATCTGCCAAAGGTAAAGCAGAATAATACGATAGGAATCCGGGTTATATGGACATTGCAGGATGAGGAAAACTGGAATGCAACTCATAGATTCAGTGGGAAACTATGGATGGCATCAGGTATTCTGTGTATGCTCTGTGGTCTTTTTGAGGAAAGTATGGCTGCTCTTGTTTTGTATATCGTAAGCATTATGGCAGCTGCAATCATCAGCATTCTCTATTCTTATCTCTTTTATAAGAAAAAGATAGCGACCGGAGAAAAATTAAAAATTCAGTATAACAAAAAAACAATTGGAGTATCCGGAATCATAGCCATTTTAACCATTATATTCGGTATATGGACGTTGTTTTTGGGAAGTATTGAGATTCGTTTCGAGGATAAAGATTTTACCATTGAGGCACAAGGCTGGAGCGATTATACAGTGGACTATGCGCAGATTGACAGTATCTCATATGAAGAAAATTCATCTCAGAACCGGAATGATTATAGAACCAACGGTTTAGGAAATCTTAGATATGCTATGGGAAATTTTAGAAATGATGTTTATGGAGATTATATCAGGTATACCCATTCATCCTGTCATTCATATGTAGTCATGAGTATAGATGGAAAAATATTGGTCGTAAATGGTGAAAATGATTCAGCGACAAAGGAAATCTATCATACAATTAGCGAAAAGGTGTCAAATGAATTAAAATAGTATCAGAAATGCTGGGAAAATGTTCCCGACTCATCAATTGACTTGTGTTTGGATAGGTGCCGCGTTTAATAAACCAAGTTCTTTCGCTTCTTTTATGTAATCAACAGAATTGTATTTTTTAATTCTCTTGCCGCAGCTCCCATAGGATGCTGGCTGTCATACACCAGGCAGATCTGGCGCTCCGGAATTTCATCTTTTAATGGGATCTGTACGATCTCTTTTTTCAAAAGGGAAGGTGCAGCCATCGGCTGGGGCAAAAAAGCAAGCCCGAGCTCGCATTTTACCAGAGGCAGGATCTGATCCGCAGTGGCAGCTTCCGTATCCGGGGAAAGATCCAGGCCATGAGATAAAAATACGCTGTTGTAAAATTTATAGGTCATAGTTTCCCGCCCAAGAGAAATCATCGGATAGTTCTTTACCTCCCGAAGGGAAAGTTCCTGGCTTCCGGTGTGGAATGGTTGTAAAGCTTCAGCCGGATTCCCGGATAAGTCATGTGAAAACTTTTTAATTTATCCAGCAGGAAAATATTGAGGGCAGTTTCACTGGCACCGATGGCTAC
>NZ_JBCOMJ010000051.1:0-22310 GCF_040924225.1 Ruminococcus sp. RTP21484sp1_RTP21277st1_D2_RTP21277_210401
TGACTGTTGGCTGTTCTGTTTCCTGTTTCTTTGTTTCCGTAACAAACTCTGCCAGATCATCCTCATCAATCATGGAAAGCATATATACGTTTTCTTTGTTACTGGAACGGTCCAACACAAGAAAAAACGTATTGCCGTTCTTTGTCTGTACCGTAAGGAACTCTTTTGTGCTGTCCCCTGATTTATCATCTGCCAGACTTCCGTTCCCCGGAACAGAAAAAGGTGTTTCCTCTGTCTTCGGCGGTTCTTCCTCCTGTACTGGCGTCTCTGTTGGCGCAGGTGCTTCCACCGCCTGCTGAGCCGCTTCATCCGTAAAGGCAAAGGCAGTCGTGGCAGGCAAGACCATCCCTGCCGCCACTGTAAACGCTGCCAGCCACTTTTTAATTTTCATTCTCACGATGTTCATCCTCCTTTTCTTCTGCCCTATGTCCCGGCAGTTTTCTTTCTTCTGCAATATCCTTCCAATCCTCTTCTTTTTTTGTATCCGGCACAGTAGTTTCTTCCGTCAGATACGGAAAAACAGCCGTTCCATTCTGGATTTTGTCCAATACTACCAGAAGTTCCCGGCTGTTTAATTTCATGGAACGGATACTTTTAATAATCTCCGCATCCTCCAACTGCTTTTTTCGGATATTCAGTTCCCTTAAATGTTCCTGCCACTCGGTAATTCTTTCCTCTGTTTTCTGGATTTCATCCAGAACCTTTTTTAATTTCATATTCACTTTCTTAACCTCCTACTGGATTCTTCCAAACGCCATGAAATGTTCCTGCCAATATGCAGAACTGATATTCGCATACTGGATGGGATTGCCGCAGTGGATCATCATGTTGTCTCCTACATAGATTCCCACATGACTGGCTCCCGGCGTATTGTAAGTACCCTGAAAGAAAATCAGATCTCCCGGTTTTGCTTCGGACGGCGATACATATGCACAGCAGGAACGAAGCCCGTCTGCCGTCTGCCTTCCTACATTCCAGCCGTTTCCGCAGTTATTGATTACCCAACTGACAAATCCGGAACAGTCAAAACTGGTACTGGGCGAAGCGCCGCCCCACACATACGGGTATCCCAGATATTTTTCTGCTTCATGGATCATGTTTGCAAATTTTTCATCTGACAATGCCTCTGCCGGAATTTCATAGCCAAAACCACCGGAACCTCCGCCACTGGGCAGCGTATTTACATCAAACAGATAATCACGGTTCCCATATGTCAGATTGTAATAATCATACCGCTGTTCTTCCTCGTCATTCATTCTGTTTCTGAGCACAGTATCCAGATTATGGTTTGTCAGCACTGTTTCCAGCCTGTTTACCTCTCTGGTACTGGTCACTTCCACTTCCTGACTTCCATTGTCATCTGCTATGTATGCTTCCCATGTCTGATGTCCGTGTGCAGAAGCGGCTGCATGGTCTCCATAATAAACATCGAACTGCACCCCGTACTGGTCAAAAGCGCCTGTATCTTCTACAACATACTCCACACCATTCATCACAATCTTCGTGCCCAGAGGTACAAAAGGATTGGAAGCGTCTACCGCAATCGTGTGGTTTGCCTGCGGCATGGCTCCGCTGGCTGTCGATCCGCCGGACCAGACGCCGCAGCAGATCGGACAGTTGCAATATCCACTGGTTACTACCTGTCCCAGTGATTCCCCAACCCGTACCGTCTGTGTTTCTGTCACTGTTTCACGCACACTCTCCGTATGTATGCTGTACTGTTCCCGGAAGATTTCTTCAATCTCCGAAGCCACCTGTGCATATGTAAAATCCCCGTATTTAACTGTCAGGTAGGAGATAAGGTGGTATGGATTATGGCTGATTTCGTCTACCTGATAGCGGTATTCCTCATATTCTGGATGTGTGGCTTCCATGCTGTTAATCTGATTATTCAATGCCGCTTCAAGCTGTGCATAAGCATTTTCTGCCGCATAAATATCTTCATCCTCGCTGGCATAGGTGGTAGAAATAATTGTGGTACTGCCGCCCTGAATGCTGGCGCTGCAGCTGCTGAGTGAGGCTGCCATCACTGCGAACAACAATACGCAGACACCTATACCTGCGAAAATTGCCCGGTTCCTGCAAAGAATCTCCTGCAGTACCTTCTTTGCTTTGACCGCAATGGTTTCTGTAACCCGGATGGTATCCTCCGTTGCTTTTTTCCCTTCCTTCGCCGCAGCATAAGCCTGTTTGTAACGCCTTTTCTGCCAGAAGCGTAAAATAGCATTCTTCTTTGACTGTTCCACCTCGGCAGCGTGTTTCCCCACTTCTTTTCCGCTTTTTTTCATCGCCTCAAACTGCAGGCGGCCCGCTTCCGCTGTTTTTTCTGCCTGCCGTTCCGTGTGCAGGGATTCCTGCAGTCTGCGGCTTGACCGGGAAACGGCATATCGGACAGTCTTTTCTCCCAACAGTTCCGCTTTATGTGCCCCTTCCACTGCCGCATTTTCCTGTTCTGCTTCGTGACTCTTCCCATGAACATAAGCAGATGCAGCAACAGTACCTGCTGAAACAGCCTTCTTTGCCATCCCAATTCCGGCTCCCTGTATCATCCCGCTGCTTTCATCCCCAAAAGAAAGTCTTCCTGCCTGTTTCTTCTGTTCTTTATGGAGCTGTTCCCGCTTTATCTTTCCCTTGATTTCCTCACGGAACCCTTCCATCGACTGCTCCGCTGTTTCCTGGTTCTTACGAAAACGGGAAGATTCTTTTTCTTTCTGAGCCGTCTGTTTTTCTTCTGCCGTTTTTTCTGCCCTTTCTCTTCGGACATAGGACTGCACCTGCTGTTTTTTTCGGCTATGGCTTGTCCATGCAGCAGCTTCTGCATATTCCCTCGCCCCGGACGGATGCCCCCTGATACTTTCCACACGGGAAGAATAATCAGACAAACGTTCCCCTGTATTGCTGTCTGCTTCCTCTATTTCTTCCTGCCATCTGGCACTCTCCGATTCCGGTATCCGCATTTTTCTGGAAGCCGCCCGTTTTTTTCCACTTTCCTCCATGTCCTGCCCGACTGTTTCCGCAGCTTCTGTTCTGCCTGCTTTTTCCGAATACAGCTTCTTTTTCGCAGACTTCGTATCTTCCGCCCTTTCTCCCCGCTTTGAAAAATCTTCCATATCCTCTGCCTGTGTTGCGCAGAAAAAATCATCTGTTTCCCGGTTACTTACCCGGATGGATTTTCTGCTGTGCAGATTTTCCTCCTTCAGTCCATCCCGGCTCATTTTCTTTACGGTTTTGTCTCTTGCCCTGTACTCATGCTCCTGCATGATTTCTCATCTCCTTACATATATGGCTGTGCATACTCTTCCCATTTTTCCAGTGTCGCATCTGCCATTTTCGGAATGGAGGCAGCAAATTTCCATGCCTCCGGCGGCAGGGGATTTCCATGAAGCATCAGAAGATGCAGCATAGAACTCTGCATGTCCACCAGTGCCGCAAGATAAATCAAATCCTCCGGCATATGGGAAAAGACCTCTTCTCCATTGCTGTCTTTTCCATTCTCCAAAAGCATTTGCAATTCTTTTGGTATATCTTCTCTTTTTACTTTTACGGTGTGAACCATTATTTTGTTATCTCCTTTTCTGCTATTTTCTTTGCCACTACAACCAGCCTTCCGTTTTCCTGCGAATATTCACAAGTGGAAAGTGTCAGCAGCTTCTCTCCATAATCTGCCGTAATCCCGGTATCATAAAATGACCGTTCCTTTACAGCTTCTATAAATGTTTCATATGACTTTCTGTTTTCCGCTTTCGTGAACGTATAATAGGCAAAATCACTTCCCGTATAAACCGGAGTGGAAAAGACTGCAAACACCTGATATTTTTCTTCCCCCTGCAGCGTATTGAAAAAAATAAAAGGATGCTCTTTAAAGAACTTCCTCTCACGATACCCTTCCAATGCGGCAAACATCTTTCCGCTGTTCATGTGGTGTCCATAGATGATCAGATTGTCGCAATCTTTCAGGGAACAGTTTTCTGAAAGAAACAAGCTTCCATTTGCAGAGTATTCTCTGAAAAAATCCCGTTTCAGATAATAATTCACTTCTTCCGGATGGTACATAACGGGGTAGTCAATAAGCGTATCCGGTATCGTCAGCCAGCCGATACAATCCTTGTTTTTTTCATGAAGGGCAAGAAGCCCCTCATGGATGAGGTTCTGCTCTTCTTCATCCTGTCGGGGCTTCTCTTTTGTTTCTTCTTTTTGGTTTTCATAAATTTCTTTTAACTGTTCCTGTAAAATATCCGCTTTTTCTTCCTGTTTTGCATAGTCTGCGAGGAAGTGTCCGCTGATTCCCAATAATGCCAGTGACAGAAAACAAAGCAGATAGGCTGCCCATTTTCTCATACGCATCCTTCTCCGATTTTTTTGTCTCCTGACACCTTTTTTATCCGTTCTTCCGCCAGCCTGCAGTATTCCTCGTTCAATTCAATCCCGATATACTGTCGGTTTAACCCTTTTGCCACAGCCCCGGTTGTCCCGCTTCCCATAAACGGATCAAGGACAATCCCCTGTTTTGGGCATCCCGCAAGGATACAGGTTTCCGCCAAACGTGGCGGAAATGCTGCAAAATGTGCCCCTTTATATGGAACGGTATTGATATTCCACACATCCCGCTTATTCCTTAAAGGGTTGATTTCTGTTTTTCCATACCTGCAGGGATTGTTGATCTGCTGTCTGGACATCTGCCCCGGTATGCCGTCCGCATATTTTGTGTTTTCCTTTCTCCCATAGCGGTAACGGATGGCGGTACTTAAAGCAATCGGCTCGGCAACGGCAAGATTGTCGTAAAAATATTTCCCGGACTTTGTAAGCAGGAAGATATGTTCATAACATCGGCTCGGTCGGTCTTTTGCACTCTCCGGCATGGGATTATCCTTCTGCCAGATAATATCACTGCGAAGAAACCAGCCCTCTTTTCTCAGGGTAAGTGCCAGCAGCCACGGAAGTCCCATCAATTCTTTTGGCTTGCAGCCGGACAACCCATGATAGGATTTCCGGCTGTAGCAGTCTGCTATATTAAGCCAGAACGTACCATCTGACCGCAGGACTCTTTTTAATTCACAAAACACAGAAACCAAATGTCCGATATATTCCTCCGGTGCGCCTTCCCTGCCAATCTGGTTTTCCTTTCCATAATCCCGTAAAGCATAATACGGCGGAGAAGTCACACAACAATGGATACTTTCATCCGGCAGACTTTTAGCACCTCCAGACAGTCCCCATTGATAATCGTATCCGTTTTTAACATTCTGCTTTTCCCGCCTTTTCTCCTGTTCCTTCCAAATCCGAAGGTTTGGTTGTCATCAAAGCATACAGACGCAGGGATTTATCAAACTTATCCTTAAACGGGATAATGGTACTGCCATAAAAAATCAATCCCTCTCCCTCGCCGCTGTTGGTCACATAGGAAAGCTGGTGGGGCGAAATGTTTAACTGCTTCGCCAAAATCTGCCTGTCCCCTGCCGCCTGGTTGAGCATATAGATGAAGTCCGAGTTTTCAAATATGTTTTCGATTTCCCGGCTGGCAAGCAAATCCTTGATATTCTGCGTGATTCCTGTCGGGATACCGCCCCATTTACGGAAACGCTTCCAAATCTCCACGGAATAAGCCGCCGTCTGTTCCTCCTTCAGAAGCAGATGGAACTCATCAATATAGTATCTGGTAGATTTATGCAGCGCCCGGTTGACCGTCACACGGTTCCACACCTGATCCTGCACGATCAGCATCCCAAGCTTTTTAAGCTGTTTTCCCAAATCCTTAATATCAAAACAGACAATCCGGTTATTCAGTTCCACGTTGGTACGGTGGTTGAACACCTTTAAGGAACCGTTGACATAGATTTCCAATGCTGTCGCAATCCTCTGTGCCTGAACCTCTTTCTGTTCCCGCAGGCATTGGTACAAATCTCCCAATACAGGCATATTCTCCGGCACAGGGTTTTCAAAATATTTCTGGTATACAATCGGCAAGCATCGGTCAATGACAGACTTTTCTTCTGCTTCAATACCATTTCTGGAACCCATAATCAGCTCACACAAGGACAGAATGAAATCACTCTTAAAGCCCAGCGGGTTATCATCATCAGAATAATCCAGGTTGATGTCCATTGGATTGATGTAATCGTGACTGGTAGGCGAGATATGGATAACCTGCCCTCCAAGTGCGTTGACAAGGGGATAGTATTCTCCTTCCGGATCTCCGATAATAATGTCATCCTGCGTGACAAAAAAAGCATTGGTAATTTCCCTTTTGGCAGAAAAAGATTTTCCGGAACCGGGCGTACCAAGAATCAGTCCGTTAGGATTTTTCAGTTTCTTCCTGTCCACCATGATCATGTTGTTGGAAAGGGCGTTCAAACCGTAATACAAAGATTCTCCCGCCATGAACAATTCCTGTGTGGTAAATGGCACAAAAATAGCAGTGGATGTAGTTGTCAGCGCTCTCTTAATCGGAATCAGATTCAATCCCAACGGAACACTGCTCATCAATCCCTGCTCCTGCATATAGTCCAATCTTCTTAATGAACAATTATATTTCTGTGCAATCCCTCCTGTCTGGAACACCGCATTATCAAGTTCCTGCTTTGTCTTTGCCGTATTTAAAAACAATACCGTCACAAGGAACATCCTTTCATTTCTGGACTGCAAATCTTCCAAAAGACGCTTCGCTTCCCCGCCATACGTGTTCAAATCTGACGGAATGATGTCCATATCGTACCCTGAACGTACTGCTTTTTTCTGTTCTTCTATCTTCATGCGGTTAATATCCGTCACTTTACTTTTTACCAGCTTAATCGCTTTCATCTGATCCAGAGACTGGATATGAAGATTTACAATCAGATTTCTGTCCATATCCAAAAACTCTGCCAGCATCTTATCTGTCAGCTCCGGTGCAAGTATCTGTAAATAAGATGCTGCACCGATGGTATTTCCCATCTGAAAGGTCTTTCCGTCCCGGAACACAAAACTGGTAGGTGCAATAAAGTCTTTTGTCCCCATTCCGCTTCGCAGTACCCTGTCATAAGAGAACTGGAACGGCACTTTTTCTTCCGGGTTAAAGGTTTCATAGAGAATCTGAAGCCGTTCCTCCCCGGACAGCGGATAAGCCGACACTCCGAGAACCTTGAAGTTATTTAAAATATCCGCTTCGATACGTTCCAGCTTCGGCTTTGCTTCCCGGATGTTCTCCGCCTTAATTCCAAATGTAATGTATTTCGTCCGTACCAGGCCATTATTTCCTTTTGCCAGCTGATTTTTTAACATCTGTGCATACTCCATACGCACATCGTCAAATGCGTCATTCTGCGGTCTGATCTGAATAGCGGATTCAAATTCTTTCATACTGCTGTGATGGTTGATAAAGGACACCTGAAAATGGATACTGCTGTCAAAATAATTGAGGAAGTCACACCAGTTTTCAAAAATGGCATTCTTATCTTCGTTCTGTGCCAACTGGTAGTTAATGTCATAAAATCGGATGGTTTTGGAATAATATTTCTCCTGTACCCGGCAGATACCGTCCTTTGCCATTTCCCGGTATGGTATGGATTTCTGTGCCGAAAGACGCTTCTCCTTTTCCTTTTTCAATTCTGCTTTTGAAGGTTTCTTCTCCACAATCTTCTGTGATCCGACTGTATTTCGTCCCTTTCTTTTTCTCCCCGGTTTCTCGGATGCCGCAGAATAATTTACCGTTTTATGCTTTTTCTTTTTTTCCTTTTTTAAAGCGGCTCTTTCTTCTTTTGCTGCCAGCTTTGCTTCTTTTTTAGCTGCCTTTTTCTCTGCTTTTTCCTGCTCTCTGCGCAGCTTCTCATTCATTTTTTCTGCTTTTTTCATAGCCCTTTTTTCACGCCTGGTAAGTTTTCTGGGTGGTTTTCTCCTGCCCCTTCTGCGTTCCAGAGCTTCATAACCGGACACCACAGGCTGTCCCCTTACAAGGCCTGCCATTTTTTCTGTATCATAGGCTTCTGCCTCTCCATAATCCGGATATTCCTCGTCCGCATCATCCAGCCAGCCTCTTTCATAGGCTTCCTGCCTTTTGATATGAGACTGGTACGCCTGTCTATCATTTCCTTTTCTTTTTCTCTGCATGTCCGCTTCCTCCTCTCTTTCTTTTCTCAGTCGTTACTGTTTCCTGTATTTCGTACAGATTCTCAATCTCATACCTGCGGATGGCAGGATACCGCAGTTTTACATGAATGACATTTAAGAGAATCTTTTCCAAAGGCAGGCCGTCCTTTTCATACATGGCAAACATAAATGCCGGAAGCATAAGAATGACCATACCTGTTGCCGCATTGCTTGTTCCAATCCATTCCCTTGTCAGAAAATAAAATGGAAGCCCCACAGCCGCCGCAATCACCAGACAGATAAGCTGCCGTTTCGTGAGGTTTAAAACAACCTTATTTTTTACCTTTGTCAAATCTTTGGGTACTGATACAAATGCCACGATTACCATCTCCTTTCCCTGCATTTTCTAAAATCCGGGACGATGCAGAACCTTCAACTTCATTTCCCCACACATCCCATCCGGATGTTTTCTGCCTTGCAAACAGTTCAATTCTCGGCAGTTCTCCAAATAATTCCACAATCCTCTTCCGGACTTCATCCGGCTTTTTACTGTGCTGTTCCAATGGGCTTATGATAAGCTGAGAGATACTTTTCGATATCCGCTTTGGATGTCCCTTAATCCCAAGCAGACAGATTTCCACATTGGAACGTGTCCAATAGCCCATCCCGAAAAAGAATCCTTTTCCGGATTTATTCTGTTTTACCCATGCAAACCCAAGTGTCTTATAGGTAAATCCCCATGCTTCAAAAAGTTTCATTGCATCCTGAAGCTGCGGAAATGTTACCCATAAAAACAAAGCACAGTCCTTTGCTGCAAGTTCTGCAACAGGAAGTCTGCATATTTCCTGAATACTCATAGTTGGATAGTGGTTTTCTGCCGCCCCCTGTCCCCGGTTCATGTCATATCTCCAGGGCGGATCAGCATAAATAATGTTATATTTTTTCTCCATTGTTTCCTTAGTGTGCATTGAAAATAGAGCGTGACAGGTTTCCGGTTTTCATCAGACTAAAGCAGAGAATGACCGTATATGCCGCCACTCCAAACAATGCTGAATGCATATTGTCTGAAATCTGGATAGTGGATACAAGCACCGCATAAATGCCTACACACACCATCATAAAAAATCCCTGAAATCCGAGTGCCAGAAGCCCCCGGAAATAATTTGTTCCTACCTGCCCCCATTCCCGGTTGGACATGGTTGCAAACGGAATCGGTGCAATCGAAGTATAGAGGTAAATTTCTATCATCCTTCCAAACAGGATGACGGTAATCAGTACAGACATCACCTTCATGCACAGGCTGACCACCATCGTCTCCAGTGCCAGTGTGACCAATTCCCCTATTTCCATAGACTCCATTGCCGTATTCATGGCTTCAATCATGGAATCTACGTTAATAGCTGTTTGCGAATTGATAGAGCCGCCTGCGGCATTTACTACATGCTGTCCCACATCAAAGACTGCCATCGCAATCGTGAAGGTATTGCTGACAAGATAAACTGCCACCCACATCTTGAAAAAATACTTGAAAAACATCCAAGTATCTATCTCGTGCATATTATTTTTCTCTGTCAGCATGGTAATCAGTTCATAACACAGGACAAATGTAATAATCACGCCTGCAATCGGCACAATGACCGAATTGGAAAGATTCTGTATCAGACTGAAAATACTTCCATTCCAGCCTTGCGGGGTTTGTCCGACCTGCGCAGCGATTTCTCCTGTCTTTTCATTGACATCGGTAAACATGGTTGTCAGGTTGGACGTGACCATCCCCGTCAAAAGCTCCCTCATCCATTCCTCGATTGCTTCAAAAATGCCATCGAACATGGGTGGTTCTCCTTTCCTCTATGCTTAAAACAGTCCTCCCAGAAGCGGGATAAGCTGTGTTCCGATTAACACAACCCCTCCTCCGGCCATAAGCTGCTTAATTCCCTGTGATTTTACTGATGTGCGATAAAGAAGTAATAGAAGTGTAAAAAATTTTGCCGTTCCTATCCGGCACTTGGCCATTGTGTCGGATAGGTCGGGCGTTAGGCTTCGGGCAAGTCAATCTTGCCGACAAAGCTGTAATAAATCTCAATGTCCTGCCTGCGGGTGCCGTTCTCGTCATAGCTGCACTCATGCACGACGATTTTCTCAATCATCTCCCGCAAGAGGGTGGGGGTCAATTCCTCAAAGGCAAGGTGCTTTCGGACGATACCCATAAACTTTTCCGCGTTGACGGTGGCGGCCTGCGACTTGTCCAGTTCGGCCTGCAAAGCGGCGGCGCGGTCTTTCAGTTCCCGCTGTTCCTGCTCATAGTCTGCCGACAGTTCCATGAAACGCTCGTCGCTGATTTTGCCGTTCACATTGTCCTCATACAGCCGCTTGATAATGCGGCTCACTTCGGAAATGCGCTCCTGCGCCTGTTCAAGCTGCTTGGTGGCTGCGGCGGTCTTTCTCTTGCCGCCGATCTCGTTCTGCTGGATAAGCAGCTTCACAAAGCGGCTCTCATGCTTGGCGGCGTATTCCGTCACCTGCCGGAGATTGGAGAGGACACCGGCGGTCAACAGGTCGGTGCGGATAAAGTGCGCCGTACAGTCGCGGGTGCGCTTCTTGTAGCTGCCGCAGATGTAACAGTCCTGCTTGCGGTTCTTGTTCTGATACCGCTGCTGGTACATCACATGGCCGCAGTCGGCGCAGAACAGCATACCGGAGAACAGCCCCACTTCGTCATAGCGGTTCGGGCGTTTGCGCTGCTTGCGTAACTCCTGCACACGCTCCCATGTTTCCGTGTCGATAATCGGCTCATGGTGGTTCGGGAAAATGGCCTGCTTCTCCACGGGGTTCTCTACGCTGTGCTTGGTCTTGTAAGAGGGCTTCTCCGTCTTGAAGTTTACCAGACAGCCGGTGTACTCCCGGTTTTCCAACAGGTGGACAACGGTATTTGTCGCCCACTTGCACTCATAGCCGGGGTGGTAGCGGCGGGTGCTGCCCGTCCTGCGGTATTCCAGCGTCCCCGGCGTGGGGATTTGCTGCTCCGTAAGCATACGGGCAATCTTGGTCGGGCCGTTCCCGGCAAGGCAAAGCTGGTATATCTGCTTGACTACCGGCGCGGTTTCCTCGTCAACGATATAGTTCTCGTCCTCGTCCATGAGGTAGCCATACACCGGCTTGCTGGTAACGGGCTTGCCGCTCATGCCTTTTGCTCGTTTTACTGCCTTGATTTTCTTGCTCGTATCTCTCACCAGCCATTCGTTGAACAGATTTCGCAGAGGGGTAAAATCGTTGTCCATGCCGCCGTTTGCGCTGTCCACATTGTCGTTGACAGCGATAAACCGCACGCCCTTTTGGGGGAACAGCATTTCCGTGTAAAACCCTACCTGCAAGTAGTTTCGCCCTAACCGGCTCATGTCCTTGACGATAACTGTACCCACTTTCCCGGCTTCAATGTCTGCAAGCATGGCTTGAAAACCGGGTCTTTGAAAGTTCGCGCCGGAATAGCCGTCGTCGGTGTACCAGCGCAGGTTGGTAAAGCCATTTTGTTTTGCAAAGGCTTCGAGTATCCTTTTTTGATTCGATATGGAATTACTCTCGCCTTGCAATTCGTCCTCATGGGACAATCTCGGATAAAGGGCGGTAATGAGGTTTTGGGTGGCTTGTCTTAACATAAAATCCTCCGTTTCCGACAGCCAGCCCCACTATTCCGTGGTTTCATTGTACCACGGAACAGGGCTGGTTGTATAGCGGCAAAAGTGTCAAATCTGCTTCTTTACAGCTTGTCAAATCGCCGGTTTTTGTGTAGCAGCGGCTTCCGCTTCCAGTACCCGCGCCATTTTGTCGGCGGCGGTGGTGGTAGTGTCTTTCTTGAAATAGCCGGACACGACAAGGACGGAATTGCCCATGCGGATTTCCGTCACGCAGTCGGGGCGGCGGGCGGTGCCGGTGTCGTGCTGCTTGTTATCTGCCATAGGCAATACTCCTTTCACTCGTTCATCAGTTCTTTCAAAAGCCCCAGCTTGTCCTGCGCGGCCTTTTTGCGGAAATTACCGCCGGTACAGCACACCGGGGGACACATTTCCAGCACCCGGTCATAAATCCGGGAATGGGCGGTGTCTTTTGGGTGCTGCAACTCTGAAAGCGTGAGGTTGGTCGTGACGATCAGCGGCTTGCGGCTGCGGTAACGGCTGTCAATCACATTGAAAACCTGTTCCAGCCCGTATTCTGTCCCGCGCTCCATGCCGAAGTCGTCAAGGATAAGCAGCGGATAGCGGCAAAGACGGGAAATATATTCATTCCTGCCCTCAAAGCTGGCGGCAAGGTCATTGAGGATAAGGGCAAAATTCGTCATATAGACGGGGATTTCTTTCTCCATGAGGGCGTTTGCGATACAGCCCGCAAGGTAACTCTTGCCGGTGCCGACGCTCCCCCAGAACAGGCAGCCCACATTCCCGGCGTATGCCCGTTCCCAGTTCTTCACATAGTTGCGCGCCCGGATTGTCTGCGGGTTCTGGCCGTTGTCGTTCTCAAACGTCCAGTCCCGTATGGCGGGGTCGGTAAAGCCCCGGCGTTTCAAGTCCTCTACGGTGTCAAGGTGCTTTTGCCGCTTCTCGGCGGTTTCCCGTTCCTCGCGGGCGGCTCTCTGACAGTCGCACTCTGCCGGGTGGCGGTCGCGCCCGAAGATAGCGGCCTTATCCGGCGCAAAATAGGCTTCTTTCGGCTTATGGCACTTGCCGCAGTAGAGTAAACCGTCCTCGCCGGTATAGTCCTCCGGCTCCGGGGTGGTGGCGATCAATCTGTCAATCATTTCTGAAAATGTGGTGTTCATAGGCTCTCTCCCTCCTTGAATGAGTAATCGGGGACGCCCTGTTTCGGGGCTTCCTTTTTGTCGTTTTCCGCCCATATCCGCAGGGCGGCGGCATAGTTCTGGTAACTTTTCCCGCTGGCGGCAAGGTAGCGGCTCATTTCCTCGATGAACCGTTCCAGCCTGTCGGGGTAGTCCTCTTTCAGTTCTGCGTATTCTGCTTCTGACAGGAAAATATTCCGGTATCGGCCATAAGGGGCGGGCGGCTCCCCACTCACTCCCATTGTTTGGTTCTCTATCAGGTTGTTTATATTAGTTTGGTTAGGGTAAAGTTTTCTTTGTGTCATATCTAAAGTTTCCTTTACATCATCTGTAAAGTTTTCTTTAGGACTGATATAAGGTTTTTCATACTCCATAGGTAAAGAAACCTTTAGGGATGGCGGCAGCTTCACATAAATCCGGTTCGGTGCGGAAAAGCCGCGCCGTTCCCGTTCCAAAAGCCCCGCCATGTCCAGTTCCTTCAGCGCGCTGTGGATAGTCATGGTGCTTTTGTCCAGTATCTCCGCTATATCTGCCACGGGATAGAAAATATAAATCCTGCCCTCGTCGTCCTGCCACTTGTTTTTCTGTGAGAGGGTGGAACGGTCTAACAGCAGCGAATACAGCAGCTTGGCGGTCTGGGAAATCTCCATTTTCAGCAGGAAACGGGGATAGGGCAGATAGGCGGGCAGAGACGTGTCTGCCTTGATATAATCAGCGATAGTATCACCTCCTGTATTTGTGTCGGTTTTTGGCGTTTGTACGCATTTAGGACGGCGTTTCCGGGGGAAAAGGATAAATGTATCACGCACCCTTTGACACCCACGAAAAAAGCCTTGATTTATGCGGGTTTGAAAGGCTCTAAAGCGTGACATTTATGCCTTTGTTTCCGCTTTCGCTCGGCGGCTTTGAGTTTCTTCATGCGTCCGGCGCAGTCGGGGCAGTATTTCCCCCGGTTGGATTTGGGGACAAAGGCCGCGCCGCAGACGGCGCACCGTTTCCGGCTCCCCCGGTACAAGAGGGCTGCGGCCAGCTCCCCGTCAAGGGGCAGGACAGCCACACGGAACCAGCGGCACATGAGGGAAAGGGAAATGCTCTGGACGCACACGCAAGGCTCCCCGTCGTCCAACAGCAGGCAGTTCCCCCCGTCGTAGTTACAGCACTCATGCACCAGCCGTCGCGTCCGCCGGTGCTGGCGGTAGTCCATGCGGGGCAGCTTATCGCTCATGGCGTTCACCGCCTTTCAGCGGTCAAGCCCCGGATTTTTCCGTGTGGTCTCTTTCCGGCGCGGCTGCTTTGCTCTGACCGTCTGCGCCTTTGCCGCAGCTATCCGGCGGCAGATTGACCTATCCCGTTCTTCCAGAAAATGCGCTTTTGTATCAGCGATAAATTTGCTGCACTGCGGCTCCGGTATCTGTTCCAGCCGGTTTATGGTGCTTTGGACAACTGCCTTTGTCTGTGCGTCCTGGATAACGGGGACAATCTCTTTCAGCCCCGCAAGGGTTTCCTCTTTGGTCGGGGCGGCGTACTGGTAAACCATTTCCAGTTCGCTTCTTGTAAATTTATCTCTCATGGCTCTGCTCCTTTCTGCGGCGGGGTTCCTCCCGGCGCAAAATCTGGTCGATATTACGCTTGACGGTCTGCAACTCCGTGTACCGCTGCTTCTGTTCGTGGTAGGTGTTATACAGGCTGGATTTCTTGGAAACAAGCTGCTCGATCTCGTCCTGCAACGCTTTCCGGGCGGGCAGCTTGGTAATGCCATGCTCCCGGAAATACCGGGCGGCTGCGTCGGCTATGATAAAATCGCTCTCATGTGCCTGCCGGTATGCGGCGCGGGCTTTCTCGGATTTCTGCGCTTTCAGCCCGTCGCGGGCGGGTTTGGTCTTGGCATAGGCCAGTACCTGTTGCTGCAACTCCTTTTTCCCTTGCAGCTTCGTTTCCAGCGTTTTCAGTTCGCCGCTGGTCTGGCGCATTTCCTCATAGGCGGTATCAACGGCGGCTTCCAACTGCTCCGGGGCAGTGAAGCCGTATTCCTGATACACATTCAGCGTCGCGGCCATCTGTTTGAGGTTGTGCATGGTCGCCCAGCGTTCATAGCCCCGGCCTTTGCCCTCGGCTTTCTTCTGCTCAATGTCCACAAGCCGCTGCACATTCGGGGCGGTTCGGGCTGCTCTGTCTGCCCGCAGTTGGTCTTGGATAGAGGGCGGGGTGCTGGATATAGCCGCGGTCTTTTCTGCGGCTCTGGCGGCGTTCTGCTCCAAAACGGCAAGGACAGCGGCGCGGTCAAAATCATCGCCCAGCTTGCGGGCGGTAATGGGCTTTGTCCTGTCCGGCGTGAGGTAACTAAGCCGCCCTCGGCTCTCCTTGACGGCCACACCCTCCCGCAGCAGCAAAGAGGAAAAGTCCTCGAATGAGGTCGCCGCAGACAGCGCGGCGCGTATGGTCTGCCGCAGCTTCTCCTTGTTCGTTTCAAACTTGGTCTGCCGGGGTGTGATACCGCCTGCAATCATGGGGGCGTTCTGCTTGTCCAGCGCGGCCTGCCCCTTTTTCTGCGCCCAATACTCCCGGTCGGTCACGCGGTTCTTGCTGCCGTTCAAGAGGTCGATTTGGTAAAGCCCCTCCCGGTGGCACATCTCCATGACTTCGGACTTGAAGTAGCGCAAGGCCGCGTCGGTACAGCGGTGCTTGCAACCGGCTTTCGTGTCGGCTGGCCTGTCCATGTAGGGCAGGAACGGGACTTCCTCTATCCGCAGCGAATTGATAACGATATGCACATGAATGTTGCCGCTGTGGTTATGCCCGTCCGGGTGGGTGCATACAAGGGCCTGGTGGCCGGGGAAATGCTCGGCGCAAAACTTCTCGCCCAATTCCTGCGCCCGGTCTACGGTCAAACCGTTGTCCGGGCCGTCCCGCGGGTCAAAGCTGATGATATAGTGGTGGCTTTTCACATCTTCCCGCCGCTGGTTTTTCTCATAGCGAAGATTTGCCCGCATACAGGCAACGGCAAAATCCTCCCCGCCGCAGTTCAGCGTGGACAGCCGGTAGTCCTCGCGGGGGATAAGCCTGCCGGTTTCATCAAGGACGGGCTTCATGGTAAACTCGTCATGCTCAAACAGCAGGTATTGTTCGGCGGCTCCGTAGTCGGCATTTTTAGAGTTGATATGCTTGAGTGTTGCCAACCGCGTCACCTACTTTCTTGAGGACTTCATACTTGAGGGCGGCAAGGTCGGCTATGGCGGCTCGCACCTCGCCGGACAGCGCGTTGTAGGGTGCGCCGTACTCGTTCAGATACCGGGCAATCTGGTTGAGGTTGCCGCCGATTTTGCCGTACTCGGCTGTGAGTTTCCCGACAGCGGAAAGCAGCTCGTCATTGACCGCCGACACATGGATAATGGGGCGTATGGCGGTGCGCCGTATCGCCTGCCGGAGAAATTCGGACTGGCTGATACCATAGGGCGCAAGCCGCGCTGTGAAGTCGGCGTATTCTTCTTCGGACAGCCGGGTTTTCACAACGCGGCTGCGGTGGGGCGTGTTATATCGCTTCGGCATGGGCTGTAAACCTCCTTTCACTTATCACAAAAAATAGGCTGGTCTGTTAGGTATTTCCGGGGCAGTCCTCGCAAAAAACGGCCTGCCGGACGGAAATCTTTTTTGCGGCGTAAGCCGCCATAGCAGGGTTTGGGGAAGGCACTCCCCAACAAGTTTCCCGCGAGGGGCAAAACCGCAGAATTGCGGATTTTGGCACCGTGGTAGAAACTTGCTCTGTAACTGCCGCAGACTGCCCCTGTCCGGGCTTTTCCGTACATAGAACGGACAGGACAGGGCTTGCGGCCCGCTGTGGGCGGCCTTTTTTCCTTTCCGCTAAAGATACATTTCAAAGGCCGCCAGCTACCCGCTGGACAGGGATTTTTCAAAATTTCTTTTGCCTTAGTAATCCGGGAACAGGGATTTTGGCAACCGGCGGGGCAGAGAATTTTTCCTTTCACTCCCCACACCACCGCGTTTTGAAATTTGCCAAACGAAACGGCTTATTTTCTCTTTGCTTCTTACTACGGACAAAAATCGGAAATGCCAAACGCCGGGGCAAAAAATTCCCCTTTCACTTACTACTACAATCTGAACAGGGCAAAATGGCCGGGAACGGAGCCGGGACAACAAAAAAAGCAGCAAATCTTTTTCAGACTTACTGCTTTCACTGGCCGCCGGTGGGCGGCTGGTATTCAGTTTTGAAAACTCATTTCATATTGGTATGATAAACGGAGAGTTATTGCGTTATGTTTTCAAAAGGAAACGATTTCTCCTTGAATATATCCCACAAAATATGCAATCGCTATACTTATCGCAATGCAGCATATACATAGTATTTCAGCAATAACCTTTTTCCCGGTTATTTTGTTTACAGACTTGCCGTAGTCAATAGTAGCCCATACCATTGAAAGTAAAAATAGAATTGCAATCCAATGAGTATGAAACGACAGTCCCATGCTGACAAATACAAAGTTTGTGATGATGTAAAAGGTGCTTCTAACTACAACTTCCGTCACTGTTGAAAGCTGATTTTTCATAAAACCTCTTGCCTCCTTAATTTCCTGTTTACTATCGGTCAAAGCGAAACTTGAACAGCGCGGTAATTAGCTTCTGCTTTATATGTTCCTCAACCTCGGTGTTGACTTTCCCGTGTACTTTGGAACAGTAGCGGATATATCCGGCGTAGTGGGAAAGAACGGTGTCGATTGCGTCCGGGTCGCCCTCATGCGCCTTGACGATTGTTTCATAGGGGAGAAGTTTATTCATACCGGCTCACCTCCATTTCCTTCCGAAGCCGTTGCAAGGCAAGCTGGATATGCCGCCCCGCTGTGCTGCGTGTCCGGCCGATATGTACGCCGATCACTCTCTGCGGCTGGCGCAGGAAATAGTAACGGAAAATTTCTTCCTGTGCCTGCTCCGGCAAAAGGGCAAGGGCAGCGGCAAGTTCCGCATGGTACAGAACGGCGGTCTGGCCGCAGGCGGTAAAAAGATATTCTTCAAGCTGCTCCGGCTCGGAAAACTGGACAAACTTCTCATTCATCAGATAGTCAAGGGAAACTTCCCGTTCCCACCTCTGGCGCAGCTTCAAAATTATATCTATGGCGGCGTGACGAATGACAACCTTGCAAAAGGCGTTAAAAGTGTACTGGATATGCACTTTGTAGGCTTCATCTTCGGTCATGGAAATTCCCCCTCTCTCTGATAATAGTGCGGGGCGGCAGCACTCCTTGCTGTCGCCCCTTGATTGCCTACCAGCAAAGGCGGGCGGGGCTGTCAACGGCGGCGCTTGCGTCGTTCATCTTGACCGTTGACTGGCTCGGCTGACTTTGCTATTCCGTTATCTCTTTCAGTTATTGTCAAAGGAAATGTAGATAGTTAGACTATCGGGTATGTAGCTGATACTTAACCACTTTTCGTCATTTGATAAAAGTGTCCCGATAGAAACATAGTTTTCTCCTTCGATTTCCTCTGACACATTTTCAATTACGGAAAAGCCTTCTTGGTTCAAAAGCTCCATATACTCGTTATAGTCGTTTTCGCTAATGCCGGTAAGGTTGATATTGCAATTCTCATGTTCTGTATCAAGTGTAGCCCATGCAACCGTACCAGGCGCAACAGGAAGCCCCTCTGTGTACTCATTCGCAGGCCAAACACCCTCGTCCAATTTTGTAACACTATTAGATTGCGTATTGTTCTCATTGCTTGTCGGTGTAGATGATGTATTTTGATTAGAACACGCAGCCAAAAAAATCATAACCATGATTGTGAATACAGAAATATACTTTTTCATTAGTTACCTCCTGTTTTTGTGTATGGTTCGGATAATTAACAAAACAGCAATAGCTGTTGCTGCAAACCCAATAGCCAAAAGGATATGCGAAATATCAAAGGCAAACGCGCCCTCAATCTGTATATTTGTTGTCGCGTCTGCTTGTCCGATTGCTCCTTCTGGTACTTTTCCTGATTGCGTAACAGCATATACCGAAAAGGCAGCAACCGCGATAACAAGCGCAGCAAGAGTAGAAATGATACCGTTCCTTTTTTTCGATTTGGTGTTATCAATGCCAAACTGTTCTGCGGTGCTGTCTGCAAATTCTTTTGGCGTCCCCAAACGCTGGATAATCTGCTGCTCTGTTTCTCCATGCTCCATAGCAGACGCAAAAACTTCATTCAAGTCACGCACAACCTCTTTTTTCATTTTGCGTGGTAAAGATAGTTCCTTTTCAACCTGTTTGATATATTGTTCTTTCATTTGGACACCCTCGCTTGTTGATAACTTTCTATAAAGCCGTTTACGCAGTTTTCATAGCTTGACCAAAATAAGATTAGTTCATCAAGTACATTCCTGCCTTTATCCGTTAAAGAATAATACTTTTTTGAGCCGCCATTTGCCGCAGCCGGAGCCAATCGGCATTTGATTAGTTCTGCTTCCTGTAAACGATACAGAATGGGGTAAATGGTTCCCTCTTTCGCATATCCCAAAACAGACGCACTATTGTTCAATTCGGTTATAATTTCATATCCATAAGTTTCCTTGCGTCCGATTAGGCATAAGAGTATCATTTCCAGAGAGCCTTTTTTGAATTGCTGGACATATTTGTTATTCATATCGTCGCCTCTCTTTAGTTTTGCTATTTAGGCTTGCTAAATAGCAACTATATTATATCTCTTCCGAGGTATCAGAGTCAATAGGCTTAACGAAAAAGTTACAAGGTGTGTGCGTAAGGTAATAACGGAATAGTGGGCTGCTGTCTATCAAATTCTTGTGTGTTACTTTATGGCACATGAGCATTTGCACCTGGGTTATCATTTCCGTATCCTTCCAGAAGATTGATAACTCCCCATACGGCAAGTCCGGCACCGATTGCCACCACAAGGGTCTGTAAAATATTAATTGCTGAAGCAAAAAACGCCATATAATCACTTGAAAGTCCAATATAGAAAACAGGATTTTCTCTATTTGTCCCGTTTTTGCACATTAAAAAACCGCCGTTTCTTCCGGCGGTCAGCTCTTTCCATATTGGTTTCTTCTCCTTTCCAATTTTTTTGTTTTAATTTTTGTATTTGTGCAATGAGCCTGTATTCCATATTTCCGGTTCAGCACGAATAGGTGGGTAAACATATCTGCCACCTGTTTCTATGTAAAACTGCATTTTCCCCTTTCCGGACTTTGCGACACGGTGTCGCAAAGTTCCTTAATTTACTGTTTTTTCTGTTTCATGTTCTTCTGCTTCATTTCCATCCACCTCATATAAGTCAAATTCTTCCTGTCTCCTGATTTTAAGCTGATGCTTCATATATGCTTCCACATCAAAAGCATTCTTCTCGTCATAATCGGACAACTCCCGGTATCGCTTATGCTTCGTAATGTCAAACTTGTCACTCAAAAACGGACGCACCCCTCTAAGCTGCAAAATACATTTATTTCCATCCATAACCGATAGTTCATCCCGGCTCATCAATTCCTTCCCTGTTTTTTGATAATTAAGCCCATAGGAACGGCTTTGTCCACGTGTGTCAGATGTGTTATAAAGGTCAATGGTTTCCTTTCCAAGTGTCTCTGATATTTCCTTTAAAGTTGTACTTTCCTTTCCTCCCAGAAACAGCATCGTGTCGCAATTCCCGCTGATTGTTTCGGCTGCATCCTTATAAATCGTCTTTAACTGGCTCTGGGACTGCAAGATAATGGAGGCAGAAATTTCTCTGCTTCGGATGGTTGCAATCAGCTTGTCAAATTTTGGAATCTGTCCGAATAGCGATAGGTAAGCCTCTGGCGTTTCCACCTCGGGCTTTTCCCCCGCTCCACACCGTGCGTGATAGTTTCCCATCACACGGCGTTCCACCGACTAAGATTACTTTTTAGTGCCTATATAGTCCTCGAATTGTATTTCCTCCAACTCTCTGTGTTTTCGGAGTTTATTGATTTTATCTTTCATTTCTTCGGTCAACTGTAAGTCTTTAAGCAACTTTCCAATTTTTACAGGATTCGTTGCTCCAACCAGTTCTGACACCTCTTTTGACAGGATAATCAAATTCCTGTAAGTGTCGTTTCGCTCTCCCTTACATGGTTTGATATGCACACATACCATATCTGATATTGACAGGGCATTGTGCGTTACCGCACATTTGCCTTTTTGTGCGATATATCTCGAAAGAGCGTTGTCTGCCATCTCCAACGTAGGGTAGAGATGTGCATTTTCCATCATGTATTTCATAACATCGTAGCTGATACAGTTTTCGATGTCTGAATACTTCCTCACATATTTATTGACTTCACGCCTTTTATATTTGGGGTATTCATAAGCCACATATCCAACAGGGATAATCATTCTTCCCTTTATCCATCGGAACTGCTTAGACTTTCCATACTTTTCCTGAATAAACTTGCTGGTTATCTCGCCTTGACGTTCTATGGGGTAACAGCGGTTATTATGATTCATGCCGTTACTTTTTCCCGTTACTTTAAAGGCGATTTCCGCAAAGTCTGCTGATACCATAGTTGCCATACAGTAATAGTTGTGCATTCCCATAACCATTGCATTATAAAGACTTATATTTCGGTCTATCTCGCTTTGTTTGCTCGGATTCTTTATGTCTTTCCAAACGTCACTTAGCTTTTTAATGACCTTTGCTTTACTCTTGTCTGCCATGTGGGAACGTATTACCCACTTACTGCCTTTTGGTACAACCTTAAATTTGATACCGAGGAAAGTAGTGTAATTCTTCCGCAAGTTTGTGATACCCGACTTTTCTCCACTGGTCTGTAAATGCAGATTTTCTGCCAACCAGAGTTTTGTGGCACACATTACCTTTTTCGCCGTTGCATAATCCCGACAGAATAGCTTAAAATCATCTGCATACCTTACGATATACATTTCTTTCAAATCGGTTTTTGCTCTCAGCTTATTCCATTTCTGCGTTCTGTCTACTGTGAGGACGTTTCCCTCTTTATCAGTCTTGTTAAACTCTAAACCTGTTTTACCCTCTTTGATTTTGAACATTTCCCACTGACTGGCAATCCACCAGTCCAGTTCATTCAATACAACATTTGCAAGAAGTGGGGATAGAATCCCCCCTGTGGTGTACCCGTTTCGGGAGTGATTATAATGTCATTGAACAGGATTTCCGCTTTCAGCATCTGCTTGATTATCATAATCAGCTTTCTGTCCTGTATGCCGATTCCCCACAACTGCCGAATCAACTTACTGTGGTCGATATTATCAAAGAAGCCAACAATGTCTACATCTACTACAAAGTGCAGATTCTGCAACTGTGCCATTTTATAGCATTGTGCGATTGCATTCTGAGTTGACCGATATGGTCTGAAACCATTGTTCCGCTCATGAAATTTCGCTTCACAAATCGGCTCCAGTATCTGTAAGATACACTGTTGTAT
>NZ_JBCOMJ010000052.1:0-20888 GCF_040924225.1 Ruminococcus sp. RTP21484sp1_RTP21277st1_D2_RTP21277_210401
GGGCAAAATATACCGCAAAGTGGGGCGTGCAGATTGCGGGAATGATTTTTCAAACAGGCTCTAATCTACATCTCCTGCTTTACAAAAGATCTGACACAGAAAGACTTTTTAAACAGACTCCAGATCCTCTTCATCAAGGATCAGCCTGATTGCCCATGGCGGCACATCAATGTCCTGGTAATCCTCTTTCATAAATACAAAAGCAGTCTCATAAGGAGGCATTTTTGCAGGATAAATCCCATAACCATCTGTAAAATAAATCAGTCCCCGAAGTTTTGTAAACTTCTTCGCTCTCATAAGCTGTTCCACATAGGCAAAAGCAGGGCGAAAATCTGTGCCGCCCCCTCCTTTCACTGTAAAATGGGACATATATTCCTTCAACTGCATGGCATTTTCAATCACCACATCAGACTGGATTTTCTCGTCACACTGAAGAATGTGTACGTGGATCCGCCTGAAAAAGCTCTCAGATTCACTGAGCACACTGTAGGTTTCCTCCAGAAACTTCTGGACAAGCTCTCCTTTACAGGACATGGAAGTGTCAATAACGATCACAAAATCTTCCACCTTCCGCTCTTCTTTCGTTTCTAAGGGCTCGATCAGCGGCATATTGCCATACAGATTCATTCCATAATTGTAAAATATATAATCGAAAGTGTCCATATCAACTTTCATTTCTTCTTTCAAAACAGAAAATTTCCGCAGAAATTCTTTGTAATCATAGCGATTTTGATTCTGGGCACGCAGCTGGTCTACCAGAGTTTCTCCGCCTTCTCCCGCTTCTTTTGAAAAAGTTTCCATCTCTGTCTGCATGCGGTTGCGGATGTCGTCCCAGTTCTTTTTCCGCTGGGACATCTGAGGACTGTTTGGATGGTTTTCATACCACTTACCATGGTCATCCTGAGTAAACTCACGGCGCAGCTCCTGCATTTTATTTTCCGGTAAATGAAGAGTCTGAAGCCTTCGGTAAATCCTCTGAGCCGTCATTACCTTTCCCTCTTCCAGTATCAGCTGCAACGCCTGCCGCTTCACCATAGATGCCGGCTGATGCACACATTTCAGATAAAGCCCGTCAATGATATTTTCCACTGTAATGTCACATGCAAGATTCCAGTACTGGACATCCACAACAGGATTTCCTTCTTCATCCTTCTCTGGAAAACAGTGGAGAAAAATGCAGTGTAAAAGGCTGTGAAGATAGATCCGATTCACCTTTTCCTGGCTTCTCCTGAACTGTTCCATAAGCTCTTCCGGCTGATAGTACAGGACAGTTCCATCCGTTCCAACAGGATGAATGCCCATATCTCCCTGAAAGAAAAGTGCTGACAATGCGCAGTCCATAAAGCGCATATTCAGGTACAACTGGTTTCTGGCACTGGTCAAAATATCCTGGCAGATGCTCTCTGCTGCCAGTGCGCGCTCCCAAGCGTCATGTACCGGATTTACCTTGTACAAAGTATTTTGCCCATATGCCGGACTTATCTGGTATGCAGCTTTTCCACCCTGCACTTTATATAACGAATCTACCTCATGTAATGAATTCAATTTTTTCTCTTCTGAACCACTCATAGTTCAAAACTTCTCCTTTTCGATGGAAAATGCAGCCTCTGGTACTCCATAAGCATACTCAAAATCTCCGGAGACTTCACTGTGTCTGCCAGATTTACCAGTCCTGTAAACAGTTCTTTCTGCCCCTGTTCCAGTGGATACGTATGAAGAAGCCATTCCAGCTCTTCCCCTCTTTTCTGACGGATAAAATCAGAAGCAATCTGTTCTATATGCTCCTTCAGGTACTGCTCGTACTGTATTTTCGCCTGTTCTGTCAGCCCTGTCGGCCAGTTCAGTCTGCCATATACCATTTCTCTCAGGAAATCTGATGATTCCTGGGCTCTCGCCATCTCAAAACGCTTGTCATACTCCAGAAAATGAAATACTTTTCCCTGAAAGCAGTTTCTGTAATACAGACCACTTCCATGCACCTCAGTCATCAAAATCCTGGCAGGAGTATTCTCCACACCTTCTTCGTAATATTCCGGAAACCAAAGCATGGCTTCCACTTTCCCATATAAATGTACCCGCAGCTCCTCTCCAACTTCTGAAAGAATCTCTTTCAGACCGGATTGTTCGCCATTCATCAAAACTTCCATTCTGCGGATTCTGTGGCACCCTGTAAAAGTTCCACTTCCAAGATCAGTAAAATCACTGGAAAACCATAGTTCTTCCAGATTCCGGCAGTTATAAAAACCGTAACGGCCTATTTTCCTGACTCCCAGGGGAATCCGTATGACCTGACAGCTTTTCCCGGAAAAAAGATATTCAGCTAGTTCTGTGACTGGCACTCCGTCGATCTGTTCCGGAATTTCCACAATCTGGGGATCCCCATCAATTTCCATTACTGTAGCATGGTCTTCCTTAATATCAAAAGTAAAACCGTTGTCTGTATGCATTTTCATTTCATACACTCCTGTATATGTGCCTGTAAAAAAGGCTTGCTATTTTTTCTCATTAATATTAAACTTAATCTATTGCAGTGTTAAAACAGTACTGATGTTCACACTCTATATAATATCAGAGGAATTTCCATGAGCATTAAAATACCGATTGAAACCTCGGCGCGGCATATTCATGTTTCCCAGAAGGATTTCCACATCCTGTTCGGAGAGGATGCCCAGCTTCATTACATAAAGGAATTAAGCCAGCCTGGACAGTATCTCTGCCAGGAACGCCTTACAGTAAAGGGCCCTAAAGGTGAGTATCAGAATATGGCCATTCTAGGTCCTTTTCGTAAAGAAACCCAGATTGAGCTTTCTCTTACAGATACCCGCAAGATCGGTCTTCCCGGTCTTATCCGCCAGTCTGGTGATACTGTCGGTTCCCCTGGCTGCACGCTCATCGGACCCAAGGGCGAACTTATCCTTGATCACGGTGTCATTGTTGCCAAACGTCACATTCACATGACTCCGGCAGATGCCGTTACTTTGAAGGTCAAAGATAATGACGAAGTTTTTGTCCTGACCAAAAGTTTCGGCCGCGCTCTTATTTATGCAGATGTGGTAGTACGTGTAGACTGGAGTTACCGCCTTGCCATGCACGTAGATACCGACGAAGCCAATGCTTTTTCCAATGAAAAAGAGCCTTATGGAGTAATCGTAAAATTCTTTGATGATAACTATAATACAGATAAATGGATTGAAGACGTATTATCCGGTATTAACCGCTAAACGTCAGGGCATACTCTGTGACTCCATTTTATTATTGTTCACTGGTGACATTCCGCAAGGTGTTTTTTGTGAACAGAGTGAACAGTAATTCCATTTTCTTGCAGCAGCATATGCCAGTCACAGCCTCCCGGAGCCTGTCTGAAAATCAATTCTGTAATCTGTTCACTCAGTCTATACAAATGAAAAGTGCTTCCTGCCCGAATCCGGGTGTGGAAGCACTTTTGCGTCACTGAATTCCAATTGTCGCCGCCAACAGCTCCTGAAGAGAATTGGTAACCATAATTCTGGAAAAATCTACTGTCTGGGCTTTATTAACTCCCGCAGTACCTGCTGCCTCATTACTGCCAGCTTCCATCTCTGCGGCATCTCCGTATGTCACCTGACTAAATACACTTACATGCTGTCCTGCATCAAACAGTTCCTGAAGGCTGTTTGCGACATAGAGGCTTCCCGGTGAAACAGTTCCGTCTCCGGAAGCATCTATGGTAACCGTATCCATATCTCCTGTTGTAACAAGGTTCGCCTTGATCAGATCCTGAAGGTTATTGGATACGTCAATTCCTGTGATATACTGGGTATTGGCTATAGTTTTACCACTCTGTCTCATTTCCTCTACCTGCTGTGCGTTCGGATAGAAGGATGGCTGACGGATGTAACGAAAGCTTGCACTATAAGCCTCTCCTACTGTAACACCATTCTTGCTGGAAGAACAATGTACGACGATCCAGTCTCCTGCGTCAGTTTTTCCACAGATAATACCAACATGGTTGGCACTTCCTGCTTCTGGTCCTCTCTGAAAAACCAGGTCACCTGGCTGGGCATCCGCCTCACTTACCACGTTCGCTCTGCCCCACTGGTCTGAGGTACCGCTTCCTACAGCTGCGATCATAGCCTGATTCTCATAGCCATTGATCACTGCCCAGGTAACAAAACCGCTGCAGTCAAGGCCATACGCACGTAAAGTACCGGTACTCTGACTTCCCTCCGCGCTTACCTGCTGTACTGCGCCCCAGCTTGGGTCCATTCCGATCACAGTAGACTTGCCGCCCCAGAAATACCCTACCTTACCAACCAGTGAATAAGCAGCTGCAATTACGTTTACACGCTCTTCTGAAACGTCATCGCCAACACTCTGTCTTACAAAGCCCTTGGCTGCTGTAACAGTTGCACAAAGAAGCTTGCAGTCTGTTTCAAGATATTTCTTCAAAATCCCCCTCTCATCCTTGGGGATCTTATTCTCTTTAATGTAATGGTTAATATGGTAATTTCCATATGTAACTCTGTTAGAATTACTTTCGTCCTTCACAACAGGATTCATCCTGGCAAAAATAGCTGCCAGATCATCCTTACAGGAAGAATCCAGCGTAAAAGAAGTGGCACCATCAAGGCTCTTCTCATAGACATATATGGCAAGTATATCCTGCCAGTTGCGTACAAGAAGGGTATCTGCGGATGTGGTAACACCACCTTCGGAATCAGATACATCTGTCAGTTGATTGGCAGCTTTATACTCTGTCTCAATCTGCTCCATAACATCTGCAAAATCATCAGAAAATGACAGCTGATAGTTCTCCTGCAGGCTGTTCAGATAAAATTCCTTGCCTGCATGAAGATTAGATGCATAGTAGACTGGGGTTCCATTAAGTGCCTGCGTTGTGGTGCTGTCAATCTTATCTGCATCTTTATCGTCTGCTGCCCCGGACAGCTGGCTGATCGTCTTCTCCATATCGATAAGAAGCTTGTAATTAGTAACAGCAGCCTTCTCCTGGTCTGAAAAGCTGTTATAGGTCTTTCTCAGGGCTTTGACTTTTTTCTTCTTTTTCTTATCTAATTCCTGCTTGAAGGTTTTATCAATGTCTTTGATCAGGGCACTTACCTTCTGCTGGCTCTCTGCTGAAAGTCCAGGAGTCACAGTGGGTGTCACCTCAGGTGCAGCACTAGGCTCTGGTGTCACTGTGGGGGTATCGTCCGGCGTTGCACTAGGTTCTGGTGTCACGCTTGGTTCTGGTGTCGCACTTGGTTCTGGTGTCACCTCAGGTGTATGATCTGGCGTCACACTTGGAGCCGGTGTCACTGTAGATGTATGATCTGGTGTTTCACTTGGAGCCGGTGTCTCTGTAGGTATATGATCTGGTGTAGTAGGCTCTGATGGGATCTGTGTAGGCTCAGCTGGTGTTTCTGTGGGCTCTGATGGCGTCTGTACAGACTCTGCTGGTACCTGTGCCGGCTCTGACGTTGTCTCCGGAGGTGCGGAAGGCGTCTCTGCCGATGCCTGCTCTGATGAAATCGGCTCTGCTGCCGCTTCCCGGGCAGCTGTTTCTGTTTCTGACAAGGCTGTCTCTTCTGAGGCAAAAACACTGGCCGTTCCTGTAAAGGATATCGCAGCTGCCATAGTAATACATAAACATTTTGTCAGATATTTATTTTTCATATTCAAAAGATGCTCCCTTCTATTCATGAACATCCCTTTACTCCCCTATATAAAGGTATGCATTCTTACCTTAAAGACAGTTCGCATTAAGTATTAACATGCATTATTGTAGCATACTAACCCTTCTAAATCAACTATCCTCAAAATATACAGACGTATTTTCGTGATTTTTCATTTTTTCTTCACAATTTCTGTACAGATTTAAGTGAAAGCGTTTCCCACTTGCTAAATACCGCTTTTTTTCGCAGCAGCGAAGAATTCATTTTTCCTGCTGTACAAAAAAATACCAGTCCCGGTACTCACAGACAAGCTGCTGTGATCTCCCGGCACTGGCTCTTCCCATTATCAGCATGCAGCCGGAATCAGAATATCCTCTCTGCCAAACTGCTTCGCAGCCAGCTGCAGGATTCCATGAATAACCTGTGAACAGATTCTGAGAATATACTGAACATCCTCTGCAATATTACGCTCCTTAAGAAGATATCTTTCATGGGCATTTCCAATATACTCCACCAGTTCCCTGAAGCTTCCGAAATTCACTGGAAGAATGACCATACGATCTGCTGCCCCACTCTCTATGTAGCGCTTCAGATGGTTCTTAAGATGCTTCTCGTATTTATTATGCTCGTACAGATTCCCGGTAAAGTTCGTATTATGGGGAAAAGTAAAATAATCTGCCATATAATGCATCACTTCGCCAAACCTGCGCCAGTAAACGCGCTCCTTGCTTTCTTTGGGATCATTGTCAATAAGAGCTTTCATCTTACCCTGGATTTCTTCGAAGGTGCCGAAATATTCATGCTTCTTTGTAAGAAAAGATGGCTTAATATCCGGAAGAATGCTTCCAAGGCAGAACGCCTTTCTGTGGGACTGCAGACTCTTAGTGGCAGGCATCTGGTCTGCCAGATATCTGGCTACCAGTATATGGGATTTTTTACGCAACCGCTTCCTCTTCTTTCCTGTTCTTATCCATTGTAACAGATAAAAAACAATAAACTGTAAAAAGCTTTTGTATCTGCTTTTCAAATCATCGTTATCACAACTTAATATAGCAGAATCTCTGTCAAATTTCAAATAAACATTTTCTGATTTTCTGTGAAATATTTTCCAATATATCGTTAAATTGCACAATTATATCCTGCGTGTAAGCCGGTCTTGTTTTTTTTCGTCATATATTGTATTATTAGGTTACTGTACAGCTGAAAATCATGCAGACCCATGATTTCTGTACATTACAAAGCGTGTTGCTGGTCACGAAATGAACCGTAACATGATCCCAAAAATGAAATGCTGCCAGTGAACAGTAATGAAACACACTGGCATCATGAAATCATTACATAAAGGAGGAATTATATGCCTGGCCATAAACCACGGACAAATAAGGGGCTGGCTATAGCTGCTGTTCTTATGTGTCTTGCATGCGGAGTTTCTTTTACCCAGTCTTCCGCTTCGCACTCACCCATTACAGATACCCAGATCCCGGACATGTTCGTAGCTGGAAATACAGATGATTCCCAGATTCAATCTGGTGGTGCGGCAGCTGAAAATACCGATGCAGAAGAGGAGAACACACCGGAGGATGTCATTCCCACCGAAACGCCTGCCGCAGATACCCCGGCACCTGATACCCTTTCAGGTTCAGACACTTCTTTCGAAGTCTCTCCGGAAGCTTCCCAGGGGGTGTGGACGCCAGTTGACAGTAACTGGTATTTCATGGTAAACGGAGAAGGTTATAAAGGCTGGCTCACAGATACAGACGGACACCGCTATTACTTCAATGACAAAGGCGTTATGCAGACCGGATGGCTTGAGCTTGATGGCAAGCGCTACTACCTCAATGCAGATGGAGTTCTTCAGACTGGTGATGTGACAATAGACGGCGAAATTTATCACTTTGGCGCTGACGGTGCACAACAGGGTGAACCGACGACGGCAGATGATAGTTCCAATCAGGATCTTGTATTCTACATGAATACTACATCAGATTCTTCGAATGCTGACAATCTCACAGCTTCTGCGACAGGTGCTTCCACACCGGCTGCAGAAGCTGATATTTCTTCTGATCGAAATGAAGATTCCAGAAAAGCTTCTTCCGAAGTCGATGATCCTTCTGAAGCCTCTTCTGCAGCATCAGAAGTCTCCCCTGTACCGGAAGCCTCCGTTACTTCGGAACCGACTGTTTCTCCGGAGCCAAAGGGGATGATTGCCCTCACCTTTGATGATGGACCCAGTGATTTTACAGACCGTCTTTTGGATTGTCTGGAAGCAAACAATGTAAAAGCTACTTTTTTCCTGGCAGGTCAGGAAGTGGAATATTTTCAGGAACCTGTAAAGCGTATGGAGGAGCTTGGATGCGAGATTGGAAACCACTCTTATGATCACCCGGATCTCACCACGCTTTCCGCCGATGATGCTGCAAGTCAGCTTTCCCGCACAGATCAGCTGATCCAGGATCTCACAGGGCACATTGCCACTGTTGTGCGCCCCCCTTATGGTTCTTACAATGACACCGTAGCAGAGACTGCAGCAAGGCCTCTGATTTTGTGGTCTGTGGATACTCTGGACTGGGAAACACAGAATGCAGATTCCACAGTACAGAATGTAATGGACAACGCCAGTGATGGACAGATTATTTTAATGCATGATATTTTCAAAGAATCTGTGGATGCTGCTGAAATTTTTATTCCGCAGCTGCTGCAGGAGGGCTATCAGCTGGTAACAGTAAGCGAGCTGGCTGCTGCAAAGGGAATTACATTGGAAAACGGAACCGCTTATGGATCGTTTTGATTTGGCGTGTCCCAAGTTCAAACGCCTTATCGTGCAAGCACGAACGGCTTTTTGACCTTTTGACACTGGTATCATAATATAGCACTACATAAAAACCAGAGTATCGTTTTCAGGAAATCAGCAACTATACTCTGGTTTATTCTATATATTTTTTCAAACACGCAAAAAAAGGAACTGCCATCATGACAATTCCTCTTTTATACTTATTCAGTTTTCTCTTCCAGAAGGCTGCTGTGAACATACGCCTCAGAGCCTTCATAGTCAATCTGGATCCAGTCTCCGTTCTCACCTTTCTTGACTACTTCTGTCCCAGCGGACAATCCACCAATCACTTCTGCATCACTGCTGGCTGCTGCACGGACATTACAATCCTCTGTCACTACCAGCGTAGTTCCATCGGCTGTCTCTGCAGATCCTGTGACATCCTCACCAAGACCATCAAGGAAAGCAGCAAGTGCAGGATCTGCAGTCTGTGCATCCTCATACTGCTTCTGTACCTTGGCCTTCAGCTCCTTCACGTCGTCATCCTGACGCAAAGAAACTTCATATTTCGTTATCTCGTCGCTGTCATCGTGAGCAGCGCCGTCAATCTTCCAGTTCCCGTCTGTGTCCTTTACCACATAGAACTCAGCAAGCGCAGGTACCTTTGTATCAATCCCCTGACAGATGTAGTAAAAACAGGAATATACTACATAGGAATCGTCATCAAGCCCCTTTTTCGTGTAGATATCACCAGCTTCATACCCTTCAATGTACTTGGCATTGGTAATCTTAGACTCGTCTGCCGGTGCAAGATTATCTACCAAAGTACGCAATGTGGTAATATCTTTATCCCCCAGAGCTGTGTAATAGCTCTTGATCAATGAAGTAATCTCTTCATTAGCTTTTTCCATGGGATTGGCGTCTTTCTTCCCGTCAGTCTCCCCATCATTTGCCGGAGAAGAAGGAACATTTCCCTGGTCGTTGTCTGCTGTTACCTGCTCATCGGCTGTATCCTTGCTGGAATCGCCCTTCCCGCTTCCCATAAATGCACGGATACCGAAAAACAGGACAACCACGATTAACAGAATCGCTCCGCCAAGCATAAAATAGCGAAGGTTATCTGATAACCATTCTCTGAAATTATCCAAGTTCTTGTCCTCCTTAATACAACGCACCGGAACGCCCGATCGTTCCAGGCAATACACCTGAAGGGAATCGAACCCCCGCACATGGTACCGGAAACCACTGCTCTATCCACTGAGCTACAGGTGCATAAATTCGAAAGCTGCATTATCATTAGTTACTGTCTAACATTTAAACAGCAACCTCATATACAACCACTTCGACTAAAAAATTATAGCACAATATCGACTGGATGTAAAGTTTTTTCTTTTGACGGAATAGTTATGTCAGTTTTGAAAAAGGGGCTGTCGGGAAATAGACAGCCCCGCCCTCATCCGGGCAAAATCTCCCACAAATTGTGACGCACATCTTGCAGAAAGCCTTTTTCAAACACGCTCTAGTACTCCATTTTTACTCCATTTTCGTAATAAATAGCTTGAAATTATAATAATTTACGTGGAATACACCACTCTCTCAACCCCTGGAAATACTGGAAAAATCAGGTGTTCCGTAGAGGTCGTATGGGGTGCTCTGGTAGACGTAATAATTACATTTATTTGCACCCCATCTGGTTACAATAAATCCAGTAAAATCAAGGGATTCCAAGGCTCTACGCCATATCATTTTTCTGTACTACCCCATTTTTACCCCACGGTATCACCCACAAAATTTAATAACTTTTTCATTACTAGCTAAATTTATCTCAGCTGCCGGATCCGGGAGATCAATTGAATCTTCAAGAAGTTGCATATCATTCACTTTTTTATGCTCCATAACCGCAGTATATAAATCCATTGTCATCTGAAGAGAAGCATGGCCAAGATAGGCTTGCACTGTTTTTGGTACAATTCCAGCTTCAAAACATCTAGTAGCAAATGTATGTCTGAAGCAGTGTCCTGAAAAAGTTTCCATCAAATCCAACGGATCCCTCATCAGATTCACTTCCTGCACGATTCTTTCAATTGCATCGCAATATAATTGTGCATTTAATGGAGTCCCAAGCTTCGTAGTAAACAGGAAATCAGGAAATTCCAAATTCTTCCTACACGTTTTCGCCATTACAATTTTATGCTGAATAATCTGTTTTTCTAGTGCTTTACGGCAATATGAATTAATCGGAACTGTTCTTATGCTTGTTTCTGTCTTTGGGGGACCAAGATGAAATGTCTTACACTCATCACCCTCCAGTTTCTGATACAACAGCGTACGATTCACATGAATAACATTATTTTTCCAATCAATATCCTCTTCCGTAAGCGCATACAATTCTCCCGGACGTAAACCAGTATTTACAGCAACAACAAACATATTATTATAGAATGTACCGGCGGCACATTCAAAAAAGTCTGTCTGATCCTCTTTGCTGAGTGCCTTAATCTCATTCTGCGGCTTATTCTTTGGCAATCTTACACCTTTTGCTGGATTGCGGATAAGGAACTGATCTTCCATTGCTCTATTAAGCATATCAATAAGAAGAACCTTCACTTTGTTCAGAGACTCATACTGATATCCTTTTTTTGACATATTATTCACTAAATCTGTAATCATCAATTTGGTGATATTTACTAAACGAGTTTTTCCAAAAACTGGTGAAATCAACCTTCTATACATTGAATTGTATGTAGTTTTTGTACTGAGCCTGACAACAGGCTCTTTATAAACCCGCATCCATTTTTCGTACCACTCATCCAATGTTATTTTTTCATCAACAATATTTGACAGCTTTTGTTCGTTTAGTTCCGCCTCTGCCAGCTTCGCTTTTACTTCTTTCACCGTTGTACCATAGACGGATCTTCTGGCGCCAAAACGGTCTACATACCTTCCATGATACACCCCGTTTTTTCTTTGTGTAATGCCTTTTCCCAATTCCTTTCCTTTTAAATTTTTTCCCATTCTTTCACCTCTTTTTAACTAGAGGTGCGTAAATGTTATTTTTTATAGCACTAATCTTATCACACACCTCCGTTTCCTGCAATCATAAATAAACAGTTTCATCTAAATATGATTCCAGTCTGTTTTTTTTGATAAGCGCTTTCTTACCATTGAAAAGCACAAAATTGCAGCAAGGTTCTTTTATCATATCGCGCAGTTTGTTTTTACCAATGTTGAAATATTCAGCAGCCTCATCAATCGTCAGCAAATATTTCTCAGACATAATAATCACCTCCCAAATCAAAAAAAGCACCCAAAAATCAACGTTTTCGTGATTTTTGGGTGCAATTGCACACACTACCGTTATTTCCATTCATCCCGAACCTAACCGAGATAAGAGTTTATGCAGCATCTACTGCCAAATACCATTTTTATAATATCATCCATGAAACTATGTGTCAATTTCATCACAGTTTCAAATATGTAGCATTAAAGTTTTATTATTATCGCTTAATTATCATAAAAAGTTATAAACTCAACATTTACGCTACCTCCAGCGTATTTATTGAAACCTCATATACAATTCGCTTCTGAGTTTCATTTTCCTCGATCCGTTTTTTGTACTCCCGGCTTTGGATTCTGCCCCAGACCATCACACGGGTTCCCACTTTAAGATCAGCCGCATAGCGGGCGGTACTCCCCCAACAAATGCAGGGTATGTAATCTGATTTTCCAAAAGACCGGTTCACAGCCAGAAGCAGATCCGTAATTTCTTTTTTCAGAGGGGTTTTTCGGTAAACTGTAGGTTTACAGATTGTACCTTCCAGAAGAATTCGATTTGTGTAATCCGTCTTAGAGTCATTTACCTCTACAAATTTCACTTCCCTGGCAAATACATAAAGCTCTAATCGAGTATGGTTTTCTTCACGTAGATTATGTGAATGAAATTCCCCATAAATTTCCGCAAATTCACCAACGCGGCTCTTCGTAATATCTGCAATTTGTTCCGATATCAGCACCGGAATTGTATCTACAGAATCGCTGAGGCGCTTAACCTGAAGCTCCGTCTTATAAAAGCATTCTCCACAAATCTTATGACTAAATGTAAAATCCATTACAATCTTACCAGTGATAACAACCTGGTTATCATCAAACATTATATAGGCCATAGTATCTTTATCCTTTCTCTCTTTTGTTTACCATTTTATGCGGCGTTCTCCATCAAATCCTCTTCCAGAATATCCGCAAGCAGCTTTCCAGTGAATCCAAATCCATTCACTTTTACTTTCTTTTTCCGCAAATCTTTGATTTCTTTTTTCCGAAGATCCCGGCTCTTTAGTGAAAGGATCTTATCTTCCTTGTTGAGCTTACGCACAAGCTGCTCCTGCCATTTTACCAAAAATTTTTTTGCTTCCTCAATGTCAGGATTTTGACGGTCAAAATAAGTCCGCTTCTGGCGTACTGTTCCATCAGGTTCCACCTCCAATGTATAATAGGGTTTCTCTGGAGTATCTGTTTTTCGTAGAAACAAAAGATAGGATTCCTGTTTTGCCATACGGTCAAAATAAGTTTCCTTTCCAGTAATGCAATGCTTTAGTTCATTTCCCTCTACAAAAATATCCCTGACGCTTCGCGGTGCTACAATCTGATATTTTTGATTTTTATATTCATATTTTTTCAGACTTTCGCAAACCGCTTCTATTGTAGGAAACTTTTCCACGATCTCATCTGCTTTCAAATCCATTTCTTTATCTTTCAGCATTTGGATCACTTCATTATGCCGCAGTTCCAGCTTTCGTACCCGATATACAATGGAATCTTTTACATTCAGGCCTAGTTTTTCAGCCATATCAAGATAATCCTTCCAGGTACCCACAAGATCTTTCGGTTTCTTTTCACTTTCTTCTGCCTGTTTTTCTAAATAATTCTTTATCTGTTCCGGGCTCATTCGATCTAGTATAAATGATAGTTCTGTCGGGTTAATCTTACATTTTGAGAACCAGGCAATCACGTCATCTTTGATCACCTTTCCCAATCCTTTTTCAAAAATCAACCATTCAAGAAATATGCGTCCACCCTTGTTATTCCGAAGTCTGTTTAGCCGGAATTTATCAATCCCCAGTGCATGTCCTAAAGAGTCTGCTTCTTGGAAATAGATAGATGTTCCAGTACTCAAAATGTCATCCACTAACTGATCCAGTCCGGCTTTTGCCAATTGTTCAAAATAGGGATACCAGCTTAACCGATCTAAATAATAGATTGGCTCTATCTTTTCACTTTTTCTAATTAATTCATAAAATCCACTTCTTCTAAATTGCTTATTTTGAATTCCATGAAGGGATTTTTTATAGATACGTCCTGGATAACGCGGTTCATAGCCCCAATAATACGGACGGTTCGGATAGAGTTCTCCCTGAATCCACCTATGTTCATCTGTTCCACGGTAGTATCCATAATAAAACTCTTTTTTATTAAGATCTGTATCATAGACAAATCTGCGTTGTTCCCACCAATTATATATTGGTTTCGTATATGCCAGCATATCATATTTCACACTAGCTCTGAATTCACGAACGACAAAATTCTGTCCGCACGTTTGTAACAGATATGCCGTTTCCTCACGCGAACTTACCATACGCTGTTTTCCGATTGCCTTATACTGGATCTTATGCCCGCAATTAGGGCATTTTCCTGTTTTGTTATGTTTTACAGCTTTTACAGGCACATTCTTTTCGCACCAGGTACAATAACCTGTCATACTTTCTTTCCGGGAGTATTTATAGAAAATATAATTCTGTGTAATCCCTACTTTTTTCATCCACCGATCCCAGTCTTTCGGTGTATTCTTCACACAATTCATCACCTGATCCCAGGTCTGTGTACGCAATCGGTTTTTCTGTATTCTTTTTCTTCTGCGTACTCCTTCTTCAAATTGTAAAATAGCATAATACACATTATCTTTTTTGTACTCCTCGCCCAGAATTTCCCATATCTGATCCAGACTGTTTGCAGCACACCATGCATGACTATATTTTATGCCGCTTGGCCATTCAATTTTATCCAACATTTTATTCGTCCAGCCTTTTAACCGGTAATCATACCCTATGAAGCAATCTTTTGCCTTATCAATGAACAGGGTATATAAAGGCCTTCTTCCTCCTGCGGTCAAAATATCTGTAATAAAAAAACCTATTTTTAAAATATTTTCGTCCATTTCCGCCTGAATGAACAAACCAATTGGATATTTCATTCTCTCATAAGCCATATTTCCGATAACTGGTATATCACTTTCTGCCGCCAAAACCATCTCCTTTGATGGTTCCAATACCTTCATTTTTTTAAGCTTTCGTTTTTCCATTTCATTCATCCCTTCTGAAGTTATTTTATAAATCTAAGGTTAACTGCTCAGCCTCATCCTTATGCTCATTTGCCGTAACCCACTCCTGTTGCAACGCTTCAATCTGTTCAGCAGACAGTCTCTTCTTCATAAATCTTTGTTCCGTATCGTTCAGAGACTCCCAGCCCTTTTTCACAAGCTTTCTTTTTACCTGCTCCAGGCGTTTCTCTTTTCGTTCCTGTTTCCACTTCTTCTTCGCTTTCACAGAATCTGCTTCATATCCAACATTTATTCCAGCTTTCTCATCCTCAAGATCCTGTGCCTTATCGCGCGTCAATCGTGCAGCAACTCTAATGTTCAAAATTTCCACCTTCAAATCCGGATCATACAACGCCTGCATAGAATAGCCATTGAACCATTCTTTTCTAAAAATATCCTCCCGGTTTCTTTTTGCAATTTCCTCACAGATATCGACCGGAACCTTGCCCTGCAGAAATTTCTTTCCCCTTGTGATCGTCACTACAGGTTCACCAGCAAAAAAGGTATCGTCTTTTCGGATTGTAGATACCTTTAAATCGTAGTAGATATTCCCTGTCTTTTCGGAAAGAGGTCTGCCCCGCAGCGTACAATACTCTCCTGGTCCGCATCTGCACTTCATCGGATCATATTTCAGGCTCCATTCCTGCTTGTCGTAGTTATAAAACATGTGCAGCTTACAAATCCGATTTTTATGCTGTTCCTTACATTTTTGAAACAATTCTTCCTTTTTCCTGTCTGCCTGTTCTTTCAGATATTCCACACTTTTTTTATACTGGTAATCCGATACCATATGGCAGGCGCAAAATTCATCTTCCTTTAATAATGGATGATTCCGTTCACAATCTCTCTTATGCCATGGGCATCGGAATACCACATTATCGTTTTCAAAGCAAAATGTCTCATTCATATACTCCAAGCGGTCTATACAATTTTCCCATTTCACATACAGCCCACAGCCGGACATAAAAGTTTTCTCTTCCAGATACTCGTCGGTATAAACAAATCCACCATCCGAATTTTCAAGGGGGGATTTTCCCATCTTTCCGATTCCAATTCGAACATAGTCGGGATGGTTTTCTGTCGTATATCCTTGAAGAAGCAGCTCCTGCGTCAATAAATTGTATTTGTATTCCTCGGACATTTTCATCTCCTCTTAACGACAGATACGGCAGGAAATTCCTGCCGTATCCCGTTCCTTGTCATTTAATTTTCCTCATCCATACGGATTGTTGTAACTAACATTTTCATACTGCCTCGAAGCATAATAAATTTATCCTCTTCCTTGCAGTAATAATAGACCTTATCCGTTAAAAACTCCTTTTGGAATGTCATTCTTGCATTAGAAGTTCTTAGTAAATTCTCAAGTTCTTCCAGGCTGCAAAGTTTTGAACTGTATATCAGGGCTTCATGGACACTGCTAAATACCACATAAAAACCCCCGTCCATGAATTCCACCAGTTTCTTTATCACGCCTGGATACAGAACTGCCACAGCACCATTTGAGAGTCCTTTTACGCTAAGACAGATTCCCTCCTTCTTTTTCTTATCCGAAATAAAATAAGGATCCATATTCAGGAAGTCCTCACCAGCATAACCCGGAGTGTACATCATTTTTTTGAAATCATAGATTCTTGGAGGCAATATACGATAACTGTTTAAAAGAGCCTCGTGTAAAACATCGTCTTTTTCCAGGCCCCATGCTTCCAAATATTCCGATCTGACTTTCAAATATGTAATCCCATTCTTCAAGGTTCCTGCATGCACATATAACGTGATTGCAATGTCTCCCATTGTTTTATATACGGCATTTTTCAGTTCATGTCTGTGCTGATCCAGGTTCAAAAGCCCCAGAAAAAGATGTTCCTTGACTTTTTCATAATCATTCAGATATCTGGTATTTTCCATATTTCCTACTCTATCCAGATCACACTTCACCCTTGCTTCTATGTTTTCCATGGAAGTCCCCTCTACATAATCCTGATAAAGTTCTTCCACAAAAATCCCGCAGATGTCTTTTCCAGAATCAGTTTCAGCGCAGACTACAAATAACCGATCCCCATTTGCGGTTATTCCGGTTTTCTCTTTTTTCTTAAAGAAAACATAGTCCTCTGGGAGATGAGTAGCTTTTATAATCCAGTTTCGTAATTCCTGCACAAACTGTTCGTATGTTAAATTTACGTGCATACTAAGTTTTCCTTTCTTATAATTCTTCAAATGTTTCCGAACATTCTCATACCGGAACAAGTTCAACACGGCCGACAGGTAAGGTTACCCTTGATACCACCTTATCCCATTTTGCAATTTTCCTGGTGCATCTGTCATAGTAATATATTTCATCTGCCAGAAAATCTTCGTCTGGGGTAGCATCTTCAATTGTCTCTTTCAGGATTCTTTCCAAGCCTTCTGGATAACACTTGCTCTTCGGATGAATCATCGCTTCGTGAATGCTTGTAAATACAATATAAAAATCATCATCCAAAATTTCTGAAAGTTTTTGTGCCACTCCAGGCAAGAAAACAGCCACAGCTCCATTTGTACGCTTATCCGTTGATAAACAATAGCCTACGCGTTCGCCACACAACCTCATTCCATAATTATCGTAGCCATAGGCCATAAAGTCCTCTCCATCATAATCAGGATTTAAAACTAAACGTTCCCACTGATAAATCCTTGGTGGTGTAAGAAGATAGGTATTTAAGAGTGCATTTTCATAGACCTCATTCTCATCCAGCCCCCATTCTACCAGGCTATCTTTGCGGATTTTCATGCTCGAAATACGGCCATTACACTGACCCACTTTCATATACAGAACACAGGCTATGCCGTCCACCTCTTTATACACCGCATTTTCCAATGCCTTTTCATGTTTTTTCTTATTCAAAAGACGGATAAAAAGATCCTCCTTCACTTTTGAATAATTATTTACATTCTTTGTTTTTTCGAAGAATCCTGCTTTACTTAGTTTTTTAATTTCTTCTGTAACAGTATCTCCAATTTTATCTATCGAAACACCATCCAGATAATCCTCATATAATTCTTCTGTATGAATTCCACATACTTCTTTCCCTTCTGAACTTACACGACATTCCACAAATAAACGGTCTCCATTCGGAGTCATTCCCTCTTCATCTTTTGCTTCAAAGTAAATCTGTTTTTCTTGCAGATTTAAAGCATCTAACAGATACCCTCTTAAGTTTTCAATAAACTTCTCATAACTTAAAATTTCACTCATAGTATTTTCATTTCCTTTCATTAGGATTCATACACATAATGCTTACTTAACTATTGTGCAGCCCTACCTGCTTTTCCAATAATCAGTGCTCTTCCGCTAAATTAACCGTAGTAAAGCTAACCTTTACTTTTTCCATATATACAGAAATCTTATCTTCGATTCTGCTATAGTAGTAGAGTTCTTCTGACAATAAATCGTCTTCATACACCATACCATTTCCATACTCGATTACCATTTCATTGAGTTCAGCCTTAATATTTTCTAAATTACTCTCATTTACACTGTAAATTACCCCTTCGTTCCTGCTTGTAAATATAATATACAAATCACTTGCCATAAGCTGTGCCAGTCTTTGAAGAACGCCAGGATAAAATACAGAAACAGCTCCATATTCTTCAGCATTTGTAGAAAGCTGAATTCCCCTAACTCTGTCACTTTTCGATAAGCAGGATGCTCCATTCTCCATAAAGGGTTCTCCCCATTCGTTCCCATGATTTGTATAAAGGAGAGGGGGTGCCATCTGGTAGGTATTTTTAAATGCCTCTTCCATAACAGCCTCTTTTGTCATTTCCCATTGTTCCAAATGCTTATTTTTTATCTTTATGCCTGTAAAATACTCGTTCGTGTTACTACGCATCATATACAGGACACAAGCGATATCGCCAACATCCTCATGCACTGCATCTTCCATCTCAAGCGAATGATTTTTCTTGTTAAGAGGTTTTACAAAAAGGTATTTTTTGATTTTTTGATAACTGTCAGGAGTCATCTTGCCCTCTAACATGCCAACCGTTTTTAGTTTCTCAATTTCCTCCTGTACAGAATAAAAAATTGATTCCATTGAACTTCCTTCCATAAAACGCTCATATAAATCTTTCACATCAATACCGCACAGTTGCTTTCCACTTAAATTTTCAAATGTCTCCACAAACAAGCGGTCCTTATTATCTATGGCTTTCTTTTTAAAAAATATTTGCTGTTCCTGTAAGTTCAAAGCATTCAAAAGCTGTTTACTTAATACCTCAACAAATTCCAAATATCCTAACTTCATCGTAATAATCCTTTCTGCGGTTTCTCTATGACCGCTGATCCAGCATCCAATTTTCAATCTGCAATTCCGTACCATTGATCTTCCTTATATCTTGCGCCATCCACACAGATCTGATTTATAATGGTGATCTCATTGCTATCTGGTTCTTCCTGGACAAAAATAAGAAGATCATTTTTCCGCCCTTTTGCTCTGGGGTTTTTTCCACGTACAACTACAAACCCGTTTTCCCCTGTGCCAGTTTCTTTACAAACCAGGCTACACCATGAGCGGTCCGGATGTATTGCCATATACGCTGCCCCTCGTAACAAAAGCGTTGGAAAATCCAATTCCTCTATCAGTTCTATCTTGGTGCATGAGATTTTCGTATCCTGGTCATCTTCATCCAGATCTCCAAATGCTTTCACAATAAAGTAAGTGGATTTTTTCCAATTTGGATAGTGGACCAGACAATCCAGCGGATTTTCCGCACAATGGAATCCATTCTGTCTGCAATTTGCTTCCGTTGTCTCATTGATCCCATATCGTTTAAATTGATAACCCCTGCAACTTAAATTTTTTTCAAACCCTTTGTATGCAATCATATTCAGGCTCCTAAATTAAATAAAGAAAGCTGCTCCGGTTCTTCTTTCTTTTGCGTTGCTGGCTTTGCTGCCACCTTTGCATCTTCCGAAACATCTTTCTTCGTATCTGAATCTTTTGATTTTGCTGACAATGTCCTAATTGATTCCGCTCTTTCCCAGGCTTTCTTTATTGTATCTTTTTCTTCCTGCGCTTTTTTCTCCATGTCTTTACGGTCATCCAACAGGTAATAGTCTATTACCCAGGCAAATACCTCTGTAGAGCCAATCGCTATACCAGCATTTTGCCCCACACCAGTTTTTCCCTCTTTCTTTGCTTTCTCCAGTGCCGTCTCATATGCTTTTTCATGGACATATTCGAGACAGTGTCTCAGCGTCTTATGGGGCTGGAGGATCACATCTTTCATAACAGGATCTTTTCTGGCAAGGTCTAAAAGATACGTGCCAAGCACGGTCGCATACCCTGAATCCTGCAAAAGAAGCATTTCTTCTGTCAGTTTTTCGGTTACTGAACCGGATTGCCCCATTAATGGAACTTTCAACAGACAGCAGCTTTTTCCTGCTATAAATGCATCCGTGTCCTCTTTGGATATGAAACATTCTTTTGCAAGGCTTTCAATTGCCGCTACATTTTGACAGGTCCGGTAATGTTCTGCCAGGACATTTACTTCCTCTATGCTTTTCGCCAATTTTTCCAGCATATAAAGCTCCTCCCGTCATTATGCCGCTTTGGATGCATGATTTTCTACATTTCCTCCAGCTGCCGCTCTTTGCACTTCCTGGGATTCCTTATCAAGCTCATTCACCAGATTCAGTATTACCCGGCGTACCCAAAGGTTTCCATTCCACTTCTTTTCAAGGGTCTCCGCACTCTCAACAATGTTTTTCCACACACTATCATCCAATGCACGATGTCTGTATTTCTTGTAAAATGGATAAATCTCATACATGGCCTTTTTAACATCCACATAAATAACAGAATCCACATTAGACAACAATCCCATCAGGACCGGATGCCTGTCATATTTTTGGATCAGCTCATGGATTCCAACAGGTCTTTCTCCTGTGTACAAGCCTAAAAAGTCATTAAATATCGTTCCAACTGTATTTATATTTCTATGTTCCATTCATGTCCTCCTCTGCTCTTTTGATTCTCGCCGTTACGGTTTCCGGTAAGCATTCAAACGCTTCTGCAATTGCATTTTTACTGTATCCTTCCAGAAACAGCTTTTTCAT
>NZ_JBCOMJ010000053.1:0-20299 GCF_040924225.1 Ruminococcus sp. RTP21484sp1_RTP21277st1_D2_RTP21277_210401
ATGCGGTACCGTGCAGAACATTAACCGCGAGGGTGAAACTGCCAGGGTTATGACTCTGGCTGAATTGAAAGAAACACAGGTAGATATGTTTACCACTGTATTTATTGGAAATTCACAGACCAGAAATATTGATGGAAAAATGGTAACACCAAGAGGATATAAAAATGTTTGATGTTGTCGTATTTGCAGGCACCACAGAAGGCTGTGAAATCTGCAGCTTTCTGGCAAAAAATAAAGTAAGTGTGCTTGCATGTGTCGCTACCGATTACGGCAGCAAATCATTAAAAGAGGGCGAATATCTGAAAATCCACGCTGGCCGCCTGAATGGGGCGGAGATGGAAAATCTTCTGAAAGAACTCAGTCCCGGATTGGTGCTGGATGCTACCCATCCGTATGCTGCCGAGGTAACGGAGAATATTTGGACAGCCTGCAAAAATACAGGGCTTTCCTATGAGAGAGTACTTCGTGAAAAGGGCGCATATCAGGATAAAGCTGTATATGTGGAAGACACGGAGGCAGCAGTGAGGTTTCTGGAAGACACTAAGGGGAATATCCTGCTAACTACAGGCAGCAAGGAGCTTGGAAAATTTACAGCTTTATCTGATGCTGGAGAACGCATTTATGCCCGTGTTCTGTCTTTGCCATCTGTGATGGAAACCTGCAAAGGTTACGGCTTTGAGGGCAAGCATCTGATCGGTATGCAGGGACCCTTTTCCATGGAATTAAACGCAGCCATGCTTCGTCAGTATGACTGCAAATATCTTGTGACAAAGGATACAGGAAAAGCAGGTGGTTTCCAGGAGAAAATTGATGCTGCACTTATGTGCGATGTGATTCCTGTTATAATTGGAAGACCGCTGCAGGAAGAGGGTCTTTCTGTGGCAGAATGTAAACATATGCTCGCGGAACACTTTGGACTCACCCTGAAACCTCACGTTACACTTCTGGGAATTGGGATGGGAAGTGAGAAAACCCTTACAATTCAGGGAAAAAGGGCAGTTCAAAGAGCTGATCTGATCATTGGGGCCAGGCGTATGGCAGATTCCATCCGGGAGCCGGGACAGCAGGTGGTGTATGAATACCGCAGTGATGTGATTGGAGCTTATATTAAGAGCCATCCGGAATATGAGAATATTGTGATAGCTTTGTCCGGGGATGTGGGATTCTACAGCGGAGCGAAGAAGCTGCTGGATGTGTTGAATGGAAGGAAACCAGAGGGTGTTTTAGCAGATGGTTTTGAAGGGCAGGAGGACAGTGAAAAAGAGAATGGCTGTGTCTCCATTGAGATTATCTGCGGAATTTCTTCTGTGGTTTATTTTATGTCCCAGATCAGTTTATCCTGGGATGATGCGAAGATCACCAGCGCCCACGGCAAAAATTGCAATTTGGTTTCCATGATCAAGCAGAATCAGAAGGTTTTTTCCATTCTGGGAACAGGAAGTGCAGTTGCGGAACTTGCACAGAAGCTGGTGGAATATGAGATGGGAGATGTGGTTCTCTATGTTGGAGAAAATCTTTCCTATCCAGATGAAAAAATATTCCAGGCGAACGCCAGTGAACTGACTTCCTATGAGGGTCAGGCATTGAGCGTTGTCTGTGCTTACAATGAAAAAGCCAGACCGGCATTTTCCACTCATGGAATTCCAGATGAGAAATTTATCCGTGGAAAAGCACCTATGACAAAAGAAGAGGTGAGATGTGTTTCCCTTTCCAAGCTTCGTCTTCAGGAAGATTCCATCTGCTATGATGTAGGTGCCGGAACAGGTTCTGTTTCTGTGGAAATGGCTCTTCGCGCAGATCAGGGACAGGTTTTCGCTGTTGAGAAAAAGGATGACGCGGTGGCTCTTCTTTACGAAAACAAACAGCGGTTTGCAACGGATAATCTGGAAATTATAAAGGGCGAGGCACCGGAAGCACTAAAAGAACTGCCGGTTCCTACTCATGCGTTTATCGGTGGTTCATCAGGAAATCTGAAAGAAATCGTTGCCCTGCTTTTAGAAAAGAACCGAGATGTGCGGATCGTGATCAACTGCATTACGCTGGAGACTATCAGTGAGGCACTGGAAATATTGAAAGAATACGATTTCGCAGATCAGGAAGCAGTGCAGCTTACAGCCTCCAGATCAAAAGAGATTGGAAGATACCACCTAATGATGGGAGAGAATCCTATTTATATTATCACCTGCCAGAGCCCCCGGGCGCGGATATGACAGGTGTGGTTTTTTTTAGAGTGCAGAAAAAGGCTGTTGGCGCGGAAAGAAGAGGAGGACTATCATGAAAAAAAGAATAACCAGGATCTTGCTTGCAGCAGGAGCCAGCGGAAGCGGAAAAACACTTCTCACCTGTGGTCTGCTGCAGGTACTGGTAAACAGAGGGATAAAGACAGTCTCCTTTAAATGCGGACCGGATTATATTGATCCCATGTTCCATACCCAGGTAATTGGTACAAAATCCCGAAACCTGGACACTTTTTTTACAGGAGAGGATATTACCCGATCTCTTCTTGCAAAAAACAGTGCTGACTGTGAAATTGCAGTGATGGAAGGCGTTATGGGTTTTTATGACGGCGTGGCAGGAATTACAACCAGAGCAAGTGCCTATGATCTGGCCCGGGTAACGGATACGCCTGTGCTTCTGATCGTAAACAGCAAAGGAATGAGTGTTTCACTTGCTGCTTACATAAAAGGATTTATGGAATATAAAAAGGACAGCCATATAAAAGGCGTGATTTTTAATCAGATGTCGCCCATGCTTTATCCCCGAATGAAAAAGCTGATAGAAGAAGAGCTTGGCATTAAGGTGCTGGGCTATGTGCCAAGGGTGGAAGATTGTGTGATCGAGAGCCGACACCTGGGACTGATTTTGCCAGAAGAAATCCCGGAACTGAAGGGACGGCTTTTGAAGCTGGCAGAAGTGCTGGAAAACAGTCTGGAAATAGAAGAGATATTAAAACTGGCCAATGAGGCACCAGTGTTGGAATATCCATTGTTGGAAAAGACAGATGAGAGATCCCTATGTCAGCCAGCTGGAACCAGTGCAATAGCTGAAAAGGTGAAAAGAGAAGTGGATGCATTGACTGAAATGAGTCAGGTGTATACCTGGAAAAGCCCAAAGAAGCTTCGGATCGGTCTTGCGAAAGATGAGGCATTCTGCTTCTTTTATGAGGATAATCTGGATCTTCTTCGTTCCATGGGTGCCGAGTTGGTGGCTTTTTCGCCTGTATATGACGGACATTTACCAGAAAATCTGGACGGACTTCTTCTCTATGGTGGATATCCGGAATTAAATGGAAAAGCATTGGAGGAGAATCTTTCTATGCGGCAGGAAATTGCGGCAGCCATAAAGGATGGAATGCCCTGTCTTGCAGAATGCGGTGGGTTCATGTATCTCCACGAAAGCATGGAGGGAATGGATGGGAAATTCTATGAAATGGCAGGCGTTATTCCGGGTAAGGTATGGCACACACCCAGACTGACCCGGTTTGGCTATATTACTTTGAAGCAGAATCAGGGGATTTCCCATGGAAAACAGGAAACTGCAATTCTTGGGGAGTCAGATCTTGGAGTAAGTCCGGCCCATGAATTTCATTATTTTGATTCGGATAATTGTGGAACTGCATTTCATGCTTTCAAACCGGAAAGCAAACGCGGGTGGGACTGCATGCACGGCTCTGATCATTTGTTAGCTGGCTTTCCTCATTTATATTATTATGCGAATCCGAAAATCCCGCAGGCATTTTTAAAAAAGTGTCTGGAGTATAAGGAGTTACAAAAATGATACGATTATTAACTCTTCCGGCAGGTTTTATTCTTGACCTGCTTATGGGAGATCCAAGATGGCTATATCATCCGGTATGTCTTATAGGAAATCTGATCAGCATACTGGAAAAAGGAATACGAAAGGTGTTTCCGAAAACAGATAAGGGTGAGCGGGCAGGAGGCATTCTGGAAGTTGTCCTTGTCTGTTTTATTACCTTTTTTATTCCTTACGTTGTAATCCATCTGTTTTATAAATGGAATTTCTGGCTGGGCTTTGCACTGGAGACTTTCTGGTGCGGACAGCTGCTTGCAACAAAATCATTGAAAGTGGAAAGTATGAAAGTATATGACCGCCTGAAAAACGGAACCATTGAGGAAGCGCGTTATGCCGTTTCTATGATTGTGGGACGTGATACACAGGCACTTTCAGAAATCGGAGTGACGAAGGCAGCTGTGGAAACGGTTGCGGAAAATTCCTCTGACGGAATTATTGCCCCTATGCTTTATATGGCAATCGGTGGAATTCCTCTGATGTTTTTGTACAAGGGCATCAACACTATGGATTCTATGCTTGGATATAAAAACGATAAATATCTGTATTTTGGAAGATGTGCAGCCAGACTTGACGATGTGGCGAATTATATTCCAGCCAGAATTTCCGGCTGGCTGATGGCATTGTCCACAGTATTTGTTGGAATGGATACCAAAAATGCAGTGAAAATATACAGAAGAGACCGCCGCAATCATGCAAGCCCCAATTCTGCCCAGACAGAAGCGGCTATGGCAGGAGCACTGGATGTTCAGCTGGCAGGAAATGCTTATTATTTTGGTAAGCTATATGAAAAACCGACGATCGGGGATCCGATCCGCCCGGTTGAAATCGAGGATATTCCAAGAGCGAATAAACTGCTTTATGCAACCTGTATTGTGGGAGCAATTTTATTCTTCGGGCTGAGTGTTCTTCTGAAGACTGTGTTATAGCAGATTTTGCTGAAAAAACAGCAACAAATAAAAGATTAAAGTATGTTTTAAAATTGTGATGCACATCTAGAGCGTGCAATTACTTGAATGGAGACAACAATGGAAAAACACATACATGGCGGTGATGTGTATCATCATCAGGGGTGCATTGACTTTTCAGCAAACTGCAATCCTCTTGGTACCCCGGAGGGAATCAAAAAAGCGATCATTGAAAGTCTGGAGCATATAAATGACTACCCCCAGGTAGGTTGCACTCCCTTAAAAAAAGCCATTGCAGAATATGAGAATACGAAGCCGGATCAGGTGATCTGCGGAAACGGCGCTGCAGAGGTGATCTTTTCCCTTTGCCGGGCGGTGAATCCAAGACGGGCTCTGGTGCCGGCTCCGACTTTTGCAGAATACCAACAGGCATTATATAGTGTGGATTGCCAGGTGGAGTTTTTTCCCCTGAATGGGAAAAAGGGGTTTGTGCTGGAGGAAGACTTCTTACAGGCATTGACAAAAGAGATTGACATTATTTTCCTGTGTAATCCCAATAATCCAACCGGGCTTCTGGTGGAAAAACCGTTGCTGGAAAAAATTCTGAAGCGTTGTCAGGAACTTGATATTCTTATGGCTGTGGACGAATGCTTCCTGGATTTCGTTCCATCACCAGAAAAATATACGCTAAAAGAATATCTGGAAACCTATGACAATCTGTTTCTTCTGAAAGCTTTTACAAAGCGCTATGCTATGGCAGGTGTGAGACTTGGCTATGGTCTTTGCGGAAATAAAGGACTTCTGGAAAAAATAGAAGGTGTATGTCAGCCCTGGAATGTCTCTTCCATGGCACAGGCAGCAGGTCTGGCTGCATTACAGGAAACGGAATATGTAGAAAAGGGCAGACAGGTGACATTTGAAGAGCTAGCTTACCTGAAAGAGCAATTGACTGCTCTTGGTTATCCGGTTTACCCATCTCAGGCAAATTATGTGTTTTTTACAGGTCCGCTGGATTTGTATGAGAAGCTGGAGCAGAAGAAGATCCTGATACGCGATTGCAGCAATTATACCGGACTTTCCAAAGGATATTACAGGGTTGCGGTGAAGGAACATGAAGAAAATCAGCAGCTTGTCAGGGCATTGAAAGAAATAGAAAGAAATAGAAAGAAATAGATAGAACCAAAGTTGAAAATGTGATTTTATAAAAGGAGGAACACATTTTGGCAAAAGCAATCATGGTGCAGGGGACAATGTCCAATGCCGGAAAAAGCCTTCTGGCAGCAGGCCTTTGCAGAATTTTTAAACAGGACGGTTACCGTGTGGCACCTTTCAAGTCCCAGAATATGGCGTTGAATTCTTTTATCACAAAAGAAGGTCTGGAAATGGGACGTGCCCAGGTGATGCAGGCAGAAGCAGCCGGAATTGCTCCTTCTGTTCTGATGAATCCTGTTCTTTTAAAGCCTACAAACGATGTAGGCTCCCAGGTGATCGTAAACGGTGAGGTTCTGGGAAACATGAGCGCCAGAGATTATTTCAAATATAAGAAAAAACTGGTGCCGGATATTATGAAGGCTTACAATGCTCTTGCAGCGGAAAATGATATTATTGTTATAGAAGGAGCCGGAAGTCCGGCGGAAATCAACCTGAAAAGTGATGATATCGTAAATATGGGTATGGCGAAAATGGCAAAGGCTCCGGTCCTTCTGGTGGGAGATATTGACCGTGGCGGTGTTTTTGCCCAGCTGATCGGAACTGTCATGCTTCTGGAAGAAGACGAGAAGGAGATGGTAAAAGGCCTGATCATCAATAAATTCCGTGGAGACAAAACCATTCTGGATCCCGGAGTGGAAATGCTGGAGGAGAGAAGCGGCATTCCGGTTGTGGGCGTAGCTCCTTATCTGAATATTCAGGTGGAGGATGAGGACAGCCTGACGGAACGTTTTGAGACAAATCGGACAGTAGACATGATTGACATTGCGGTGATCCGAGTGCCCAGAATTTCTAATTTCACAGATTTTAATCCGCTGGAGAGTATCCAGGGGGTTTCCCTTCGCTATGTAAAAAATCCATCAGAGCTTGGAAATCCGGATATGATCATTCTGCCGGGAACCAAAAATACAATGGAAGATCTTCTGTGGATGAGAGAAAATGGCCTGGAAGCGTTGATCCTGAAGGAGGCTGCGAAAGGAAAGCTGATTTTTGGAATCTGCGGCGGCTATCAGATGATGGGCGAGACTTTAAGCGATCCTCATGGAGTGGAAGCTGGCGGAACGATCAAAGGTATGGGCCTTCTTCCAATGGATACCGTTTTTGCCAGGAAAAAGACCAGAACCAGAGTGGAAGGCTCCTTTAGCCAGCTGACTGGTGCGTTTGCAAAGCTTAGTGATACTGCTCTGGAAGGATATGAGATCCATATGGGTGAGACTGCCCTGAAGGGAGATGCAAAGCCATCTACAAATATTCAGGATAGCGTAACCGGAGAGAGAAAGGCGGATGGTGCTTATCTTGACAATGTGTGCGGAACTTATGTCCATGGTGTTTTCGATAAAGAGGCAGTAGCTGAGGCAGTTGTACAGATCATTGGAGAAAAGAAAGGGCTGGACGTATCCGGAATGACTGGAATGGATTTTCAGGCATTTAAGGAAACCCAGTATGATATTCTGGCAGCAGAGCTCCGGAAACATCTGGATATGAAGAAAATATATGAAATCCTGGAAGAGGGGGTATAAATATGAAGGTAGAACTGGAAAATGTAAAACCAATGGACATAGAGAAAAGAAGCTTTGAGATCATCACAGAGGAGCTTGGTGATACCCCTCTGATCCCGGGAACAGAGCTGGTGGTAAAGAGATGTATTCATACAAGCGCTGATTTTGATTACGCGAAAAATCTTTGCTTTTCCGAAAACGCAGTGGAAAAAGCGATTCAGGCAATTAAAGATGGCGCCTGTATTGTAACCGATACCCAGATGGCAAAAGCAGGAATCAATAAACGTGCCCTTGCAAGGTATGGCGGTGAGGTTTACTGTTTTATGTCAGATGAGGATGTGGCGAAGATTGCGAAAGAAAATGGTTCCACCCGTGCCACAGCCAGCATGGACAAGGCGGCCGGGTTGGATAAAAAACTGATCTTTGCCATTGGAAATGCACCTACAGCACTGGTTCGCCTTTATGAGCTGATCGAGGAGAAAAAGCTGGATCCGGAGTTAATCATCGGTGTGCCTGTGGGGTTTGTGAATGTGGTGCAGTCCAAGGAACTGATCATGCATACAGAGGTACCGTACATTGTAGCCCGCGGGCGTAAGGGTGGATCAAATATCGCAGCGTGCATCTGTAATGCCTTGCTGTATATGATTGACAACAACCGGGGATAAAAAAACGGCGTATACTCTGTCTATGGTAAATGGCAAAGTATACGCTGTCTGTTTAGTCAAAAACTACAGACTTCAGCAGTTCACAGGCCGGGATGAAATCCTGTACTGGCATGGAAGAGCAGGACATAAGTACCGTCACATCTTTTTCACTTTCTTTTAAAATTTGTAAATGCAGGCTTTTTTCAGAAGCCTGTTTTTTTAATTCATCCCCGCTTTTTTCATAAGGCAAAGTAAGAGCCAGACTGGTACCGGCTGCGCCCACCTGAATCTGACAGCCAGTGCCAAATACCTGACGGACTGAGCTGCGAAGCTGTTTTAATTTGGAAGAATAAAGTCGTTTCAGCCTTCTGGTCTGTGCAGCAAGATGACCGTCCCGGATAAATTGACACAGAGCAATCTGTTCTGCCTTGGAAGCAGTCTGGTTGTAAAATCCGGCTTTCTTTTTATAAGCATTGAGAAGCTCAGGAGGCAGGATCATAAAGCTGATACGGATAGAAGGCAGCAGCAATCTGGAAAATGAACCAATGTAAACTACGCCCTGTCCTCCGGAAAGTCCGAAAAGGGAGGGGGTAGGCTTCTGGAAATAGACAAATTCGTTTTCGAAATCATCTTCGATTACCAGATGATGGCGCTCATTTGCATATTTCAAAAGCTCCAGACGGCGCTTTACCGGCATGATTTCGCCCCACTTTGTCATGTGTGCAGGAGAAACATAGACCACATCACAGTCTTTGTCACGGTAACAGATCTCATATCCATAGTCCCCGAAAACTGTGCTTCCGTGAACGAAAGAAGGGGTTGGAAAGGATACCCAGTGAAATTCCGGACATACTTCATGAATAAGAGGACAGAGAATCTGCAGCAGGCTTTGGAAACTGGCGCCTACTACAATATCATCCGGTGAACAAAGAATGTTCCGCCTCTCACGGATGTAATCTGACAAAGTTTCCCGGAAATCCGCTTCCCCCTGGGGTTCGCCGTAGGTCAGCATGCGTTCATTCTGCCGGAGGGCGCTTTTCATGTAACGGCTCCACAGGTCAAAACGAAAGCTTTCTTTATCTACACCTGAAGATGCCAGGTCATAGCGGTAATGAGTTTCTTTATGAGTACCCGGCTGGTTGTTTTTATGCTGGTGGGAGGCAATCTCTGTGACATAATAGCCGCTTTGGGCTTTTGCCATAATGTAGCCGTCTGCGGCAAGCTGAAGATAGGCAGTTTCAATAGTAGTGCGGGAAAGCTTCAGCTCCTGGGAACACTTGCGGAGAGAAGGCATTTTGCTTCCGGGTGTCATTTTTCCATCCAGGATCAGTTTCCGGTAGTATTCGTAAACTTCCATATAAAGATGCGTAGTGCGGGTTTGATTCTTTTCAATGTCTAACATAAAACTGTCCCTTCTAAAAAAGTTGAATTTGGATATTTCTGTACATACACTTAGATGATATTTTATAATATAAACGAAAAATTTACAATAAAAATCAGGAGTGATATATTTGAAAAAAATAGCGGTAATTCAGGATTTGTCAGGGCTTGGAAAATGTTCCCTGACAGCGGCAATTCCGGTGATCTCGGTGATGGGCGTGCAGGCTGTACCGCTGCCAACAGCAGTACTCAGCAACCAGACCGGTTATCCTTCCTATTACTGTGACAATTATACAGAGCACATGGAACAGATCATGGATGAATGGGAGAAACGGGGATTTTCCCCGGATGGAATTTATACAGGATTTCTGGCTGACGAGGAGCAGGCAGATAAGATCCTGGATTTTCTCAGAAGATTCCGGAAAGAGAAGACCGTGGTGCTGGTGGATCCGGTTATGGGAGATAATGGCGGTGCTTATGGGATTTATACAGAAGGTTTGCGGGAACGGATGGTCCAGCTGGTGAGAAGCGCACAGGTGATCACCCCTAATCTGACAGAAGCATTGCTTCTTTTGTATGGGAAAGAAGAGATGGAAAAAAGATACACCGGGCTTTTGGAACTGGATGGGGAGAAACGTCTGGAGCAGATTGAAAAAATCGGCGAGAAGCTGGCAAATGAATATTGTTTACAGGCAGCTGTAATTACGGGAATCGAATATGTGAAAGAGCAGAAAGCAGCACCTGCGCTAATTTCAGATAGGAATGAGAAGAACTCTATGCAGATGGGAAATCTGGTGGTGGAAAATGGTCAGGTCTACTGGTGTTTTGCCCCAAAGACCGGGGGCAGCTATTCGGGAACCGGTGATCTGTTTGCCTCTGTACTCAGTGCAGGGTTAGTGAAGAGAATGTCTATGATGACTTGTGTAGAGCTGGCAGTAAAATTCCTTTCCAAAGCAATCGCGGAAACTGTACAGGAGGGCACGGACCGAAATGACGGAGTCTGCTTCGAGAAATATCTTGAGGAATTGTGTAAAATAGAAAAATGAAACAGCTGCTGTGAATGGCGAGAGGCGTAACACGAATTATGGAGGAGTGAGTGAATAATGGCTGATATTGTTTATTGTTATAATCATGAAGTGTATTTTAATTTAACTAATAAATGTCCCTGCAACTGTACCTTCTGCATCCGAAACAACGGTGATTCTGTAGGCAGTGCGAAAACATTATGGTTTGAGAAAGAACCTACAATGGAAGAAATCTACAAGGCCATTGATGCGTTTGATTTTTCCGGTTACAAGGAAGCTGTTTTCTGCGGGTACGGGGAGCCGACTATGGCATTAGATAAGCTGATCGCAGTCAGCAAATATGTAAGAAGTAAATATCCTGCACATTCAGACCGAGATGGCAAGCTCTGTCCGGGAATCAGGTTACGTCTGAATACAAATGGACTTGGTGACTTGATCAATAAGCGTTCTATAGCCAGGGAAGTCTGTCAGGCTGTAGACATTGTTTCTATCAGTCTGAACATGCCAGACGCAAAGTCCTACAATGAAGTAGTGCGTCCGGCCTATGGAGAAAAAGCATTTGATGCCATGTTGAAATTTGCAGAAGATTGCAAACAGTATACAGAAAATGTAAAATTTACGGTCGTAGACTGCATTGGCGAGGAAAATGTTGAGAAAAGCCGCAAGGTGGCAGAGAAGCTAGGTATTCCCTTGAGAGTGCGTGAATATACAGCAGAATAAAAGCGGAAGAATATAAGCAGATATGTTTAAATAAAAAAGACACCTTAACAGATCGTTTATAAAACCTAACAATTTTTATTAGATTTTATATGTATAAAAATCTGAAGTGGTGTCTTTCATTTTGCGGACAACGAGCTAGAGCGTGTTTATATGAGAACTTAGAGCTTTTGAGAACAGGCTGCAGCCTTGTTACGCATTTATAAGCTTCAGCAAAATCTCCCGGAACTGTGGCACACAAGCCAGTATATCTGAGTTAGCCAGATAAGGCAGCTCCTTATTTCCCCAGTCTGTGATGACGCCGCCTGCTTCCCTTAAAATAATAGAAGCCCCACTGTAGTCCCAAGGCTTCAGATTCTGCTCCAGATAAGCATGCTGTCTTCCGCATGCCACATAGCAGATATCAAGAGCAGCAGAACCAGTACGTCTGAAGTCAGCACAGTTCATAAAGATATTATAAAATATCGGGAACAATTCCTTTGCCCTGTTTTTCTCATAAGGAGAAGAACCGAAGGATACTACCGCGTCCTTGAATTCCGGCTGATTAGAAACCTGGATAGGAGCTCTATTCAGGTAAGCACCTTCCCCTTTTGCCCCATAGAACAGTTCTTCGGTAAATGGATTATAAACTACACCGAAAGTAATTTCCCCATTTTCATAAAGCCCAAGAGAAACTGCACTTAAGTGATAATCCCGGATCAGATTGGTAGTCCCGTCAATGGGATCCAGAATCCAGTATGATTTATCCGGATCCAGCCCAAGGTTCTCTTTCTCTTCGGCAATCAGTGCGATATCCGGAAATTCATTTCCAAGCGCCTCTTTCAGATACTTCTGCACAGCTACATCTACGTTTGTGACGTAATCTGCAGCTCCTTTTTCTGTAACCTTTTCATGTGTCATTTCCTGAAAGATCAGTGGCTTTGTCTGTCTTACAAGTTCTATGATCTTAGACTGATTTTCTTTATTCATATAAAAGTAACACCTCCAAGGTAAAATTTACCATAAATAAAAAGGAAGGACAAGACGCTAAAGCTATTAAAAATTGAGTTGAAAAAATTTATTTTTACCTTATAATTACAGTGTAAAAATAAAACTATGGAGGTAAGAGAATGGGTAATCTCACCAAGAAAGCAATTCTTGTGGTAAGCTTTGGAACCAGCCATGAGGATACCAGAAAAGTGACTATTGACGCAATTGAAGAGACAATTGGAGCCGCTTTTCCCCAGTACAGGATTTATCGTGCCTGGACAAGCAAGATGATCCTGGCGAAGATTGAAAAACGGGATCACATTCATTATGATAACGTGAAAGAAGCTATGGAGCGCATGGCACAGGACGGAATCGAAGAGGTGATCGTTCAGCCAACTCACGTAATGAATGGAGTGGAGAACGATCTTATGAAAGCAGACGTTCTTGCAGCTGCTAATCACTTCCAGTCTGTGAAATTCGGCAATCCGCTGCTTACCACAGAAGAAGACAATGCATATGTGGTAAAAACAATTACAGATGTATTTCCTGTAATTCAGGATAAGAAGACTGCACTTGTGCTTATGGGTCATGGAACAGAGCATTATGCAAATACGGTTTATGCCGCTCTTGATTACAGATTCAAAGATATGGGATATGAAAATGTGATCGTGGCAACCGTAGAGGGTTATCCGGAAATTGACCAGGCTTTGAACCAGCTGGAGAAAAGCGATGCCAAGAAAGTTGTGATCGCACCATTTATGATCGTGGCAGGTGACCATGCCAAGAATGATATGGCAGGGGAGGAAGCGGATTCCTGGAAAAATGTGATCGGAGCGAAAGGCTATAAAGTAGAAACTGTTTTGAAGGGTCTTGGCGAATACGAAAGCATTCGGAGGCTGTTTGTAGAGCATATAAAAACTGCCAGATAATTGACCAAAAAATTTGCAAATTGGTAATAATATTGTTGTTTTTAAAGAAGAGATATGCTAGACTGTTGAAGTAATTGAATACCAGTTAAGTGAACGGCGATTTCGCTGTGAGAGGGAATCAGGTGCAACGCCTGAACGGTTGCGGCCACTGTATACAGGAAGGCTGGCTTATGAAAACCATTGCGTATATGCGTGAGAAGGGAAGCCATGCTGTTACTACCTGCGAGTCAGGAAACCTGCTTGACGAAGGTAAGAAGAGGAGCTTCCGTAAAAAGTGCCTTTTAAGTCACGGGTAGCAGTGACGCTTTTTGAAGCCCCATCTTTTCGGTTACGAAAACAAACGAAAAGAGAGGAAAAGAAATGAAAAACAAAGTTTTAACTACAAGAATCATGGCTATGATGATGGTTGCTGCTATGACCATGTCCGCAGCGCCTGCAGTATATGCAGCAGAGCGTGCAGACTCTGAGACCATCAAAGAGGATAACCAGCCGACTGAAGAGACTGCAGATGCTTCCGAGGAAGAGGATGCTTCTGAGGGTGAGACCAGAACCGAGTATCCTTTAACCATCACTACCTATGATTACGATGGAAACGAGATCGAAACCATCTATGAAAAAGCACCGGAAAAGGTTATCGCAGTATATCAGGGCAGCATTGAGACAATGCTGGCACTTGGACTTGAGGACCGCCTTGTTGCAACTGCAGGTCTTGACAACGAAGTTCCGGATGATCTGAAAGAAGCATTTTCTAAAACAAATTATCTTGATGAATTTACCCCATCCCTTGAAACTGTCACTATGCTGGAGCCAGATATGATCCTTTCCTGGAGTTCCCTGTTTTCTGATAAGAACCTTGGAAATGTAACCAACTGGATCGATAAAGGCTGCAACACTTATTATAACTCTAATACCCGTCCAGGCGGTGAGAGAACACTGGAAAATGAATATACAGATATTCTGAACCTTGGTAAGATTTTTGACGTACAGGATAAGGCAGAAGCAATTGTTGACGATATCAAAGCTGTAATTGACAACACACTTGAGGCAACAAAAGATGTAGAAGAGAAACCTACAGTAATGGTTCTTGAGCCACTTGGTGAGGACATTACAAACTATGGCGCAAGCAGTCTCGGAGGAGATATGGTAACCAAGTTAGGTGCAACTCTTGCAAATCCAGATGCTTCTACCGTTGGAAAAGAGGACATTATTGCAGCAAACCCGGATGTGATCTTTGTGGTATACATGCCATATGCAGGTGACGATCCACAGAGTGTTCTGGAAAGCCAGATGGCCGTGATCCAGGATGATGAAGCCCTCCAGAGCCTTGACGCAGTAAAGAATGGCCGTGTATATCCAATTATGCTCAGCGAAATGTACGCAAGTGCAACCCGTACCCAGGACGGAGTGGAAACATTTGCTAAGGGATTATATCCAGATGTTGCAATTGATTAATTGGATTGTGGAATGGATATATTGAGGAAAAAACAGTGAAAAAAGAGAAAATTTTTCGTTCATCTATCTATGCAACAGCTCTTGTGGGACTTGCCGCATTTCTGTTTTTTTCCATTCTGGCAGCTGTTACATTTGGAAATGCAGATCTGTCATTGAAAGATGTATACAGCGTGATTCTGTACAAAATATTCCACATAAAAAGTATGGCCTCCTACTCTGAGGGGGCCATTCATGATGTTGTATGGCTGATCCGGCTTCCAAGGGTTCTTCTAGCACTGGCGGTAGGTATGGCTCTTTCTGTGTGTGGCGTGGTCATGCAGGCAATTGTGCAGAATCCTTTGGCAGATCCTTATGTACTTGGAATTTCTTCTGGTGCTTCTTTCGGGGCAACTCTGGCGATCATGCTTGGAATCGGCAGCTTCCTTGGAGGAAACTCCGTAGGGCTTTGCGCATTTATAGGAGCCATGCTCACATCCTTTGCGGTTATTGCAATTGCCAATATGGGAGGCAAAGCAACATCGGCGAAGCTGATTCTTGCAGGAATGGCAATCAGCGCAGTCTGTTCTGCTTTTTCCAATTTTGTGATCTACATAACAAATGACAAAAATGGTGCCACAGAGGTTATGAAATGGACCATGGGAAGTCTTGCCGGGGCCAACTGGTCAAGGGTAAGTGTGATGCTTCCTGTGACGCTGGTGTGTGTAGTGCTTTTCTGGACGCAGTACAGGAATTTGAATCTGATGCTGTTGGGCGATGAAGTATCTATTACCCTGGGAACAGATCTGCACAGATTTCGGACTGCATATCTGATTCTTTCTTCTGTGATGGTAGGATTTGCCGTGTATTGTGCCGGAGTGATCGGTTTTGTAGGTCTGGTGATTCCTCATGTGGTAAGAATCTTGTTTGGAACAGATCACTGCCGCCTGATTCCCCTTAGTGCTCTGCTTGGAAGTTCCTTTCTGATCTGGTGTGATGTGGCGTGCCGTGTGATCCTGAAAAACTCAGAAATGCCTATCGGTGTTCTGGTTTCCATTATTGGAGCGCCTTGTTTTATCTATTTACTGGTTCGCAAATCTTATGGTTTCGGAGGGAAAAAGGGATGAAAATAACCACAGAAAATATCCGGGTAAATTTTCAGGCAAAAGAAATCCTTAAGGGAATTTCCATTGAAACCAGAGATAAGGAATTGGTGGGAATCATTGGACCTAACGGAAGTGGAAAGTCCACTTTGCTGAAATGTATTTACCGTGTATTAAAGGCAGATTCCGGAGCTGTATATCTTGATGGGGAAGAACTTTATGCTATGAATGCAAAAAGCTCCGCAAAGAAAATGGCGGTGGTAGCCCAGCACAATTACTATAATTTTGATTTCAGCGCAAGAGAAGTAGTTTTGATGGGGCGTGCGCCTCATAAAAAAACTCTGGAAAGAGACAATGCAGATGACTACCGGATCGTAGAGGAAGCGCTGAAAACCGTTCAGATGGACAAATTTGCAGACCGCAGCTTTTCCACTTTATCAGGAGGCGAGCAGCAACGCGTGATTCTTGCAAGAGCTCTTGCACAGCAGACGCCTGCCCTGATCCTGGATGAGCCTACCAATCATCTTGATATCACTCATCAGATCATGCTGATGAAGCTGGTAAAGAATCTGGATGTTACCGTGATCTCTGCAATTCATGATCTGAACATTGCAGCTGCATACTGCGACCGGATTTATGTTTTAAAAGACGGTGTTCTGGAGGGGGAGGGTACTCCTGGGGAAGTTTTGACACCGGAGCTGATCCGACGGATTTATAAGGTGGAATCAGAAGTTGTCTATGACAGTCAGGGGAAAATGCATATTTTGTTCTTATAAAATAAACAGGCACAAGAGTTAAAAGGTGAGAAAAATGACAAAGATCGGAACTTTGACCTGTCTTCATTCCAACGATGTCTGTGCCAGGGTGGGATGTCTGAAGGCTTTTATGGAACGGGAGGCCTTTTTTAAGGAATATTCCCAGGATACCTGTTTGGCAGCAATGATGACATGCAATGGATGTAAAAGTATGAATCCTGCAGAACCAGATGATGACAAAGGAATTCTGGAAAAAATTGACAGGCTGGTCAGTGAAGACATAAAAGTTATGCATGTTGGTGTATGTTGTCTGATCGACGGCAAAAAAGAGTGCCCAAGAATAACCCGTATCTGTGAAATGCTGGAAGACAGAGGCATTCAGGTGGTTAGAGGCACTCATAGGGAATGAAAAGATAAGAAGAATATAAGAAAACTTCCAGACGGATAAGTAGCCCATAATCGAACCGCCTGGAAGTTTTTCATTGTTGTTTTATTGACAATCTCCCTGCAAATTAGTAAAATTAGCGGTGGCGGAAAAAAGATAGAAACACAAAACGCCAAAGCAAAATGTTTTTAAGGAGAATTACATAAGATGAGTATTTCCATGATTGGAATCGACCATAGTATGGCTCCCATAGATATAAGAGCCTTATTTGCATTTACCAGAAAAAATGCAGGAGAGGCAATGGAGAAAATAAAAGAGCAGCCTGGAATCAACGGCTGCATTATCCTGTCCACATGCAACCGCCTGGAAGTCTGGGCAAGCGTTGATGAGGAAACTGAGATTTCTTTATATGAAGAGCTTTGCAGATTAAAAAAAATACAGAACAGAGAATACGAGAAGTATTTTATAAAACGGGAAGGTCATGACGCTGTAGAACATCTGTTTTATCTTGCATCAGGGCTGAAATCCCAGATTTTGGGTGAAGACCAGATCCTGACGCAGGTAAAGGACGCCCTTGGAATTGCCAGAGAACATTTTACCACAGACGGAGCTCTTGAGGTACTTTTTCGAATGGCCGTGACAGCAGGCAAGAAGATCAAAACAGAAGTCCCATTTTCCCATGGAAATCCATCTGTGATCCATCAGGCTATACAAATGCTGGAAAAACAAGGCTATTCAGTAAAAGAAAAGGTCTGTATGGTGATCGGAAACGGTGAGATGGGAAAGGTGGCAGCTCAGACCCTAATGGAGAGCGGAGCAGATGTAACAGTAACAGTCCGCCAGTACCGAAGTGGTATGGTAAGCATTCCTTTTGGCTGTAAAAGAATTAATTATGGAGAACGAATGGAATATCTGCCAAAATGCGATCTTGTGGTAAGCGCCACGGCAAGTCCAAACTTCACTTTGCGCGAAGAGCTGTTTGAGGATCTGGAACTGGAGAAAACCATTGTACTTATTGACCTGGCGGTTCCAAGAGATATTGAACCGGAGGTGGGCAGGTTTGAAGGTGTGACTTTATATGATATGGACAGCTTCAAAACGGATGAGAAGCCTGCCGAGCTTCAGGAACATCTGGAGGCAGCTGGAAAAATCGTCCGTGAGCAGATGGATGAATTTTTTAAATGGCTGGAAGGGAAAAATCTGATCCCGCGTATACAGGAAATTAAAGAAAATGCAGTAAATGATTTTAATTTAAGAATTATGAAGCCTCTGAAAAACACTCATATGGAAGAGCAGGAAAAAGAGCAGCTGTTGAGTGCAGTGGACCGTGCAATGGAAAAGGTTGTAAACAAAATGTTGTTTGGACTCAGGGACAGCATGAATGAACAGGCATTTCTGGAATGTGTAGCAGGACTGGAGAAAACATATGAAAAATAAGCGTTATTTTCCACTGTATGTGGATTTATCGGATAAGAATATTGTGGTAGTGGGTGGGGGAACCATTGCTACAAGAAGAGTGAAAGCATTATTATTATTTACCAGGAATATTACAGTAATCGCACCGAAGATGACAGCAGATCTCTGGGAACTGGGCAAGCTGGGAAAAATTCAGATCCAGCCCCGCCCTGTGAAAAAATCAGATTTCTCTATGGCTTATATGGTGCTGGCTGTTACGAATAACAGTGAGTTAAATGAGGAAATTTACCGTATCTGTAAAGAAGAGGGAATTTATGTAAATGTTGCAAGTGATAAGAATTTGTGCGATTTTTACTTTCCCGGAATTTGTCTGAAGGATGATATTGTAGTGGGAATCACGGCCAGCGGTGTCAATCACAAAAAGGCTAAGGCAGTAAGAGAAAAAATGCAGGCACTTCTGGAAGAACTGGAAAAAGATGAGGATAGTTATGAATAAAAAAGTTGTGATCGGAAGCAGGGAAAGCAAGCTTGCCGTACTGCAAAGCCAGATGGTGAGGGACTATATTGTCTGCAAGCACCCGGAAACAGATGTGGAAATTCTTACCATGAAGACCACAGGTGACAAAATTCTGGACCGTACGCTTGATAAAATCGGAGGAAAAGGTCTGTTTGTAAAAGAACTGGACCGGGCGCTTCTGGAAGGAAGAAGCCAGTTGTCGGTTCATAGTCTGAAAGATATGCCAATGGAAATCTCAGAGGAACTTCCCATACTTGCTTTTTCCAGACGTGAAGATGCAAGGGATGTACTGGTTCTTCCAGAAGGCTGCTATACTTTGGATCCATCCAAACCCATCGGATGTTCCAGTCTTCGAAGAAAACTGCAGCTGAAAGAAATTTATCCGGATATGAATGTGAAAAGCATTCGTGGAAATCTTCAGACAAGACTGGAGAAGCTGGATAACGGAGATTATGCTGGGTTAGTTCTTGCAGCCGCAGGGTTGAAGCGTCTGGGACTTGAAAAAAGAATCAGCCGGTATTTTGATACAGAAGAAATGGTTCCGGCAGCAGGTCAGGGAATCCTGGCTGTCCAGGGAAGAAAAGGGCTGGATTATGAATATCTGGAAGGATATGACGATCTGCAGGCACACCAGGCGGCAGCAGCGGAGCGTGCCTTTGTGAAATATTTAAACGGAGGCTGTACTTCTCCTGTGGCAGCCTATGGAGAAATCAAAGATGGTCAGTTGAAACTTACCGGCCTTTATTACGAGGAAGAAACCGGACATTACCTGAAAGGATATAAAACAGGAAATCCTTCAGATGCAGAAGAACTGGGAACTTCTCTTGCAAAAGAACTGCAGGAGCGCTGCAAAGTGGAATACAAAGAGTCTGGCTTGCAGGAAGACAACAAAAAAGAACCGGGAAAAGTCTGGCTAGTGGGAGCCGGTCCTGGAGATGTGGGACTTTTTACAATGAAAGGTGCCCAGGTGCTGGAACAGGCAGATGTGGTTGTTTATGACAGCCTGGTAGGACAGGGAATCCTGACCAGAATTCCTGCTTCTGCAAAATTGATCAACGTGGGAAAACGTGCCGGCCACCATACCATGTCCCAGGAGAAGATCAATCAGGTTCTTGCTGAAGAGGCAAAAAAGGGCAACAAGGTAGTACGCCTGAAAGGCGGCGATCCTTTTCTCTTTGGACGAGGAGGAGAGGAGCTGGAGCTTCTTACAAAGGAGGGCATTCCTTATGAAATAGTTCCTGGTGTGACATCCCCGATTTCCGTACCTGCATACAATGGGATTCCTGTGACACATCGGGATTTCTGTTCCTCTGTCCATGTTATCACCGGACATAAACGCAAGGGTATGGAGTACGACATTGATTTTGGGGCACTGGTGCATACAAAGGGAACTCTTGTTTTTCTTATGGGAATCACTGCCATGGAGGATATCTGCAATGGTCTTATGAAAGCTGGTATGGAACCGGATATGCCTGCCGCTGTTTTGTCCAAAGGAACCACAGCAGGTCAGAAACGAGTGGTGGCTACTGTTGGTACCCTGAAAGCCGCGGCTGACCAGGCGAAGATCCAGACACCGGCCATTATTGTGGTAGGAAAGGTCTGCAC
>NZ_JBCOMJ010000054.1:0-16051 GCF_040924225.1 Ruminococcus sp. RTP21484sp1_RTP21277st1_D2_RTP21277_210401
CGTTGCGCCGGCGAGTGAGCAATCACCATTGTCCGAGTGCGTCCGCCTTGAACAACTTTCAACACACTAAATAGCAAAATACAAAAGATGAGGTGACAATTAAAATGGGCCAGATAACAGGAGACTGGCAGGCCGCGCTGAAGAATGAATTTCATCAGCCATATTATGCCAAACTATATAAAACAATAATGGAAGAATACCGCACCAGAAAAGTATTCCCACCGCCCCAGGATATGTTTAATGCTTTCGAATACACCCCGTTAAACGATGTAAAAGTAGTTATTCTGGGTCAGGATCCCTATCATAACGATGGACAGGCCAACGGCCTTTGCTTCTCTGTAAGAGAAGATATAGACATTCCCCCGTCTCTGGTAAACATTTATAAAGAACTCCACAGCGACCTGGGCTGCTATATTCCTGACAACGGCTGCCTGGAAAAATGGGCAAAACAAGGCGTATTTCTTCTGAACACAGTACTGACTGTCCGCGCCCACCAGGCGTTTTCACACAGAGGAATCGGCTGGGAACAGTTTACCGATGCGGTTATCCAGACCCTGAATGATCAGGACCGCCCGATCGTATATCTTCTCTGGGGAAGACCTGCCCAGATGAAAAAAGCAATGCTGAACAATCCGAAGCAGCTGGTACTCACAGCTGCACATCCAAGCCCGCTGTCTGCGTCAAGAGGATTTTTCGGATGCAGGCATTTCAGCCAGACCAATGAATTTCTGGAGAAAAACGGGCTTGCCCCCATTGACTGGCAGATTGAAAATATCAAAAAGGAACAATAAGAAATGGGGAAAAAGAACGATAACACACTTGTAAAAAATGCTTCATTCCTGATGATCGCGGCATTGATCTCCAAGATCATCGGAATGCTCTATAAAAGTCCGCTTTCCAATACTCTTGGAAATAACAGTATGGGTCTTTTCAATTATGCCCAGAATGTTTACTTTATCCTGCTGATGATCGCTTCTTTTAGCATTCCGCAGGCAGTATCCAAGATTATGGCAGAAAAGCTGGCTTTTAAACGTTACAGAGACGCCCAGAAGGTATTTCACTGTGCGCTGTTATATGTAATCATAATGGGAGGCGTAGTAGCACTTTTTTGTCTTTTCGGCTCGTCCATTCTGGTGCCGGAATCCATGTCCGGAGCCAGACTTGCACTGAAAATGCTGGCACCAACCATTTTCCTGTCAGGAATTCTTGGTACCTTCCGAGGTTATTTTCAGGCATATCGAAACATGCTCCCTACCTCATTGTCCCAGATTGTGGAACAGTGTTTTGTAGCGGTTTTTGCAATCCTGATGTCTACTGTCATGCTGAATAAATTCAGTAGTGCGGAAGAATCTGTACGAAATGCCTGGGGGGCTGCCGGAGCTACTATGGGAACCGGTGCAGGAGTTGCATCAGCATTGCTTTTCATGCTTTTTGTATACTGGGTAAATCGAAAGAATATCAAAAAGAGACTGGCAAGGGATACTCATTCCCGTGATGAGGCCACCGGTGAGGTTATGAAGAATATCGTTCTCATCGTAATGCCGATCATCCTCAGCTCTTTTATTTACAATGTAAACGGCTTTATTAACAGTTATATGTATTCCGGCATTCAGGGCTTTAAGGGAATTGACCATGATACCATTACAAGTCTCTACGCGGAATATGGCTATTATATGACCCTGATCAATATTCCCCTTACGCTTGCAAGTACAGCACCTACATCCATGATTCCGGAGGTTTCTGCCCAGTATGCCAAGAGGGACATGGACAGTGCCAGAGATAAGATCGACCGCGCAACCTGGATCAGTATGTTTATTTCCATTCCATGTGCAGTTGGACTTGCAGTTCTTGCCGGCCCGATCACAAGGCTTCTGTTCCCACGGACGGAGGGGGCAGCAGCTCAGCTGATGATGCTTGGTGTCATTACCATCATCCTCAATGGAAATTCCAATATTTCCAATGGTGTGCTACAGGGAATCGGAAAGCCCAATATCCCCATGATCAATGCGGCAATTGCCCTGGTGGTGGATGTGATCGCCATGGCAATTCTGCTGTTTGCAACTGACCTTGGCGTATATGCCATTGTAGTGGCTATGATTATTTATGCGGTTGTTATGTGTCTGTTGAACGAGCGGGCGATGAAACAGTATATGCAGTACAAAAATCCATGGAGAAGTGCTTATCTGAATCCACTTCTGGCATCTGTGCCTATGGCTGTAGTGGCTGGATTTTCCTATTATGGAATTTATAAGCTGATCCATTCCAATTTTATCAGCCTTGGAATCGCAGTGGTTCTTGGAATGGTTGCCTATTTTATTGTATATCTGGCAGTGAGCAAGCCATCTGATGAGCAGTTTGCCATGATGCCAGGCGGTGCCTACCTGAAGAAAATTGCAGGGAAACTGCCGTTTTAGAACATGGTTTTTAAATATGCTATTAAAATTATAATATATTGACTTTTAGATATGCATAGGTTATAATGCCATTCGGCAAGAAAGAAGCGATATGTTCAATGTATGCAACACGAAAGCCCTCAGAGCGGCAACTCTGAGGGCTTTCGTGTTGTATTTTTTCGGAATACGAACCGAGGCTAGTTGTTATTTTTCGCCTCTTCTGCCTTCAAATTCTTCTGTGCAGTAGAAAGCATTAATTTAATTCGGTTCAGCTGGTTTACCTCGCTTGCACCCGGGTCGTAGTCGATGGCTGCAATATTCGCCTTCGGATACTGACGGCGGATTTCTTTGATAACACCTTTGCCAACGATGTGGTTCGGCAGGCAGCCGAACGGCTGGATACAAACAATATTCGGAACATCATCATGGATCAGCTCCATCATTTCACCGGTCAGGAACCATCCCTCGCCAGTCTGGTTACCCTCAGAAACAATGGGGCGTGCCATCTTCGCCAGATCACGGATATCTGCAGTAGGATGGAAATGACGGCTTTCCGCAAGTGCCTCATTTGCAGTCTTACGAACCCAGTCGATTGCCTTAATACCTATATTTCCAAAGAATGCCTTGGATTTCTTAAATCCAAGATTGTCGACCTTGAAATTCTGATTGTAGAAGCAGTAGGACATAAAGTCGATCAGATCCGGTACCACAGGCTCAGCTCCTTCCGCTTCCAGAAGCTCTGCAAGGTGATTGTTTGCAGCCGGAAGGAATTTAACCAGGATCTCACCTACAATACCAACACGAGGCTTCTTCTCATCACTGATCGGGATGGTATCGAAATCGTGAACCAATTCCCGGCACATTTTCTTAAACTGGCTGTGGCTTAATGAGCTGCCGGTAAGAAATGCAATCACACGTTTTTCCCAGATCTTGTGCTTGCGGTTTACAATGCCCTTCTCCAGTTCATATGGGCGCATGCGGTAAATACATTTCATAAGAATATCACCAAACACAGCGGCATACACAACAGCCTTCACCAGCGGAAGAGTAAGCTTAAATCCAGGGTTGCTCTCCAGACCGCTAAGGTTAAGGGAGATAACCGGAACCTGTTCCATTCCCGCTTTCTTAAGGGCACGGCGGATAAAAGCAATATAGTTGGATGCACGGCATCCACCGCCTGTCTGGGACATGATAACTGCAGTCTTGTTCAGGTCGTATTTGCCTGATAAAAGAGCGTCCATAATCTGTCCCACAACGATCAGGGAAGGATAGCAGGCATCATTATTTACATATTTCAGACCTACGTCTACGGCATGCTTGTTGTCATTTGGAAGCACCTCCAGATGATAACCGTTTGCATTAAAAGCGGCTTCCAATAAGGAAAAGTGCACCGGTGACATCTGCGGGCAGAGGATGGTGTAATCCTTGCGCATCTCCTTAGTAAACGAAACCTTCTCGATAGAAGATGGTTTAATGGTGCGCTCCCTTTTCTGAGCATCCTTTGCACGGAGGGCTGCAAGAAGGGATCTGACACGGATCCTTGCGGCACCAAGGTTGTTAACCTCATCAATTTTCAGGCAGGTATAAATCTTGCCGCTGCCATCCAGAATTTCATAAACCTCATCGGTGGTGACCGCGTCAAGTCCGCAGCCAAAGGAGTTCAGCTGGATCAGATCCAGATCATCACGGGTTTTCACAAAGTTTGCTGCTGCATACAGTCTGGAGTGGTACATCCACTGGTCATTGACACGGATCGGGCGCTCAACAGGTACCAGATGGGAAACAGAATCCTCAGTGAGGACTGCCACACCATAGCTGTTGATCAGATCCGGGATACCGTGATGAATCTCAGGGTCAATATGGTAAGGACGACCAGCCAGAACGATGCCCCGGCGGCCTGTCTCCTTCAGATACTGAAGCGTCTCCTCACCCTTTTTCTCAATGTCCTTATGTACGGCAGCCATTTCCTCCCATGCCTTGTGGGCGGCTTCCTTTACCTCAGATGCCGGGATATCCGGGAAAACCTCAGTCAGTCTCCTGGTAACGATCTCCTCAGAGGTCAGGGCCAGGAACGGATTCATAAAGGTAATAGATGGATCGTGAAGCTCGTCCACATTGTTCTTAATATTCTCTGCATAAGAGGTAACGATGGGACAGTTGTAATGGTTGACTGCATCCGGGAATTCATTTCGCTCGTAAGGGATACACGGATAGAAAATGAATTTCACACCATTTTTGATCAGCCAGGTCACATGTCCGTGGGCAAGCTTGGCTGGATAGCACTCGGATTCGCTTGGAATGGATTCAATGCCCAGCTCATAAATCTTTCTAGTAGAGGTAGGAGAAAGCACTACCTGATATTTCAGCTCAGTAAAGAAGGTATACCAGAAAGGATAATTCTCAAACATATTTAAAACTCGCGGAATACCAACTTTTCCCCGGGTAGCCTTATCCGGAGAAAGAGGCGGATAGGAGAAAAGCCGTTTGTACTTATATTCATAAAGGTTGGGGATATGATCCTTATTCTTCTCCTTACCAATACCACGCTCACAGCGGTTGCCGCTTACGAACTGACGCCCGCCAGTGAATTTGTTGATGGTAAGACGACAGTTATTGGTACATCCGTGGCAGTTGGCCATGGAGGTAGTGTATTTCAGCTCATTGATCTTGGCAATGGAAAGCATGGTAGTCTCACGTCCTTCTGCATGGTAGCGCTCCTTGGCAATGAGGGCAGCACCGAAAGCACCCATAATACCGGCAATGTCAGGACGAATAGCCTCACAGCCTGCTATACGCTCAAAACTTCGAAGTACACCGTCGTTGTAGAAGGTTCCGCCCTGCACTACAATATGACGTCCCAGCTCTTTGGCATCGGAAACCTTGATAACCTTGTAAAGCGCATTCTTGATAACAGAATATGCAAGACCTGCGGAAATATCAGCTACGGATGCGCCTTCCTTCTGGGCCTGCTTTACCTTGGAGTTCATAAATACGGTACATCTTGTTCCAAGATCAATAGGGTGCTCTGCAAAAAGGGCAGCCTTGGCGAAATCCTGTACGGAGTAGTTCAGAGACTTGGCAAAGGTTTCGATAAAGGAACCACAGCCAGAGGAACATGCCTCGTTCAGCTGTACACTGTCTACGGTCTGATTACGGATCTTGATACATTTCATATCCTGTCCGCCGATATCTACAATACAGTCAACCTCCGGGTCAAAGAAAGCAGCCGCATAGTAGTGGGAAACGGTCTCAACTTCCCCCTCATCCAGTAGCAGAGCAGCCTTCATCAGCGCCTCGCCGTAACCTGTGGAACAGGAAAATGCAATGTGGGCATCCTCTGGAAGAATGCTGTAGATCTCCTGGATGGAACGGATGGCAGTCTTAAGCGGGCTTCCGTTATTATTGCTGTAGAAGGAGTAAAGCAGGGTCCCGTCCTCACCTACAAGAGCAGTCTTGGTGGTGGTGGAGCCTGCATCAATACCCAGATAGCAGTTGCCGTGATACTGGGAAAGATCGCCCTTCTTTACCTGATAGGCACTCTGACGCTTATTAAAGGCCTCATAGTCTTCCTCTGTGGCAAAAAGAGGCTCCATACGTTCTACCTCGAAATCCAGTTTGATGGAGTTCTTCAGGCGGTTTGTCATATCTGTAAGGGAAACTGTTACCTCATCCTTCGCATTCATAGCAGAACCCATAGCTGCGAAAAGATGGGAATTTTTAGGTGTGATAGCGTGCTCGTCATCCAGCTTCAGGGTACGGATAAAGGCAGCCTTCAGCTGATCCAGAAAGTGAAGGGGACCACCGAGAAATGCAACATGGCCGCGAATCGGCTTGCCGCAGGCAAGACCGGAAATGGTCTGGTTTACAACTGCCTGGAAAATGGAAGCGGAAAGATCCTCCTTGGTGGCACCATCGTTGATCAGAGGCTGGATGTCAGTCTTGGCAAATACACCGCAGCGGGCTGCGATGGGGTAAAGCGCTTTGTAATTCTTCGCGTATTCGTTCAGCCCGGTAGCATCAGTCTGAAGCAGGGATGCCATCTGATCGATGAAAGAACCGGTACCTCCTGCGCAGATACCATTCATACGCTGCTCAATATTGCCGCCTTCGAAGTAGATGATCTTGGCATCCTCACCGCCAAGTTCGATGGCAACATCAGTCTGGGGCGCAATCTTCTGAAGAGAAGTTGATACCGCAATTACCTCCTGTACAAAAGGAACGCCAAGGTGGTTGGCGAGTGTAAGTCCGCCGGAGCCTGTGATTACCGGATGAAGGGTAAGCTCTCCAAGTTTGCCATAAGCTTTCGTCAGAAGCTCCGCCAGTGTTTCCTGGATGTTGGCGAAATGACGCTGGTAATCTGCGAAAAGCAGGGTGTCGTTTTCATCAAGTATTGCAATTTTGACAGTGGTGGAACCAATGTCAATTCCTAATGTGTATTTGTTGCTCATGTAAAGAATATGCCTCCTCATCTGTTGCATATGTGCTTAAATCGTTACTGTTCACTCCATTTACAGTAACACGCTTCGCGATGCACAGAAATCATGCTTTGCATGATTTCGCGCCGCAACTCTCGGGTTTTCTGTGAACTTTGTTCACAAAAAACACCTCGCGGAATGTTACCAGTGAACAGTAACCTTAAATCTTCTTATTTATATGTGAAAAATTCAAATGCAAATATTCCGTAATATTATACGATACCCAGGCTTAAATGACAATGTAAAAGTTTAACAAGGATTCTTCGCACAAGTGTTGAATTTTCGGTTATTTCGGGCTATAATATATGAAGTTTTCTGCCGTGGTTTTACACTCTTTTGTAAGTGTAAAAAGAAAAATGTCTTTGCAGGGCAGCAGAAACAGAAATTTTTTTGAAGATAAAGACTTAAAAAAGAAAGGATTCACATATGGCAAAATATACACTTATGAAAACAGAAGGCCGTGCCAAGCGTGCCCAGTTTGAGACAGTACATGGAACCATCCAGACACCTGTGTTTATGAACGTAGGAACTGTTGGAGCCATCAAGGGTGCAGTATCCACCATGGATCTGAAGGATATCGGAACTCAGGTTGAGCTTTCCAATACCTATCATCTCCATGTAAGAACAGGAGACAAGCTGATCAAGGAATTTGGCGGACTTCACAAATTTATGGTCTGGGACAGACCGATTCTCACTGATTCCGGCGGCTTTCAGGTGTTTTCCCTGGCAGGACTTCGTAAGATCAAGGAAGAGGGCGTTTATTTCCAGTCCCATATTGACGGTCATAAGATTTTTATGGGACCAGAGGAGAGTATGCAGATCCAGTCTAATCTGGGCTCTACCATTGCCATGGCATTTGACGAATGTCCAAGCAGTGTGGCAAGCAGAGAATATGTACAAGCTTCTGTAGATCGCACTACCAGATGGCTGGAGCGCTGCAAGGCAGAGATGGCCAGACTGAACGGTCTGCCGGATACAGTGAATAAAGAACAGCTGCTTTTCGGAATCAATCAGGGGGCTGTCTATGCAGATATCCGTATTGCACATGCAGATACCATTTCCAAACTGGATCTGGACGGCTACGCAGTTGGCGGTCTTGCAGTTGGGGAAACTCATGAGCAGATGTATCATATTCTGGACGAAGTCGTGCCTCACCTTCCGCAGAACAAACCTACCTATCTGATGGGAGTAGGTACTCCTGCCAATATTCTGGAAGGAGTCGCAAGAGGAATCGACTTCTTTGACTGCGTATATCCAAGCCGTAACGGACGTCATGGACATGTGTACACCAATCGCGGTAAGCTGAATCTGTTTAATGCGAAATATGAATTGGATCCGTCCCCAATCGAAGAGGGATGTCAGTGTCCTGCCTGTCAGCATTACAGCAGAGCCTATATCCGCCACCTTCTGAAAGCGAAAGAAATGCTTGGAATGCGCCTTTGCGTGCTTCACAATCTTTACTTCTACAATCACCTGATGGAGGAAATCAGGGATGCACTGGATCAGGGCAATTTTGCAGAATATAAAGAAATGCGACTGGCTGGTTTTGAAGAGGGAAAAATTAACAGCAGATATAGTAAATGAAATTAATATAAAAAATCGGAAAAATACTTGAAGAATCAAATTATTTTGTGTATTATATACTATAATGCGCTGGTGAAAAAGACAGGGCGTGATAGTAAGATACAGGAGGAATAGCAAATGGACGCATCAAGCGGAATGAGTATGGGATTTACCATCGTATGGCTGGTTGTACTTTTCGGTATTATGTATTTTCTGATGATCAGACCTCAGAAGAAAGAGCAGAAGAGAGTACAGGCGATGCTCAGCGATATGGCTGTAGGTGACAGTATTGTAACTACAAGCGGCTTCTACGGTGTCATCATTGACATGACAGAAGAAGACGTGATCGTAGAGTTCGGTAACAATAAGAACTGCCGTATCCCTATGAGGAAACAGGCAATTGCCGAAGTTGAGAAAGCAGAGCAGGCTTCTGCATAATCAGATTCATCCGAATATGACAGAAACTAAGAACAGGCTTCATTCCATAAAGGGATGGGGCCTTTTTTCTTCGTGAATGTTTTTTGAGAATGGGAAAAAGGCAGTTTTTTGACAGTTTTTTACTTTAACATGTTGAAATATTAAAGAAAGTGCGTTATTATAATAACAATTATCCATTGGTGTCAGGCGAGAGGTGATTTTCCGCTGGCATTCAGAAACGAAGGAGAGGAAATTATTATGAATTACAACATTTCACTGATTCCTGGAGACGGAATCGGTCCGGAAATCGTTGCAGAAGCAAAAAAAGTTCTGGACAAAATATGTGAGAAATATGGACATACTTTTTCTTATTCTGAAGTACTTTTAGGCGGAGCTTCCATTGATGTACATGGAGTACCGCTTACAGACGAGGCAATCGCTACAGCGAAAGCTTCTGATGCAGTTCTTATGGGCTCTATCGGTGGAGATGCCAAGACATCCCCATGGTATAAGCTGGAGCCATCCAAACGCCCGGAGGCAGGACTTCTTGCCATTCGTAAGGCACTGAATCTTTTTGCAAACCTTCGCCCTGCATATTTATACAACGAACTTCGTGCAGCATGCCCTCTTCGCGATGAGATCATTGGAGACGGATTTGACATGATCATCGTACGAGAGCTTACAGGCGGTCTTTATTTTGGCGAAAGAAAAACAGTAGAAGAGAACGGTGTAAAGAAAGCCATCGATACCCTTTCCTACAACGAAAACGAGATTCGCAGAATTGCCATCAAGGCATTTGACATTGCCATGAAACGCCGCAAAAAAGTAACAAGCGTTGACAAGGCAAATGTTCTGGATTCCTCCAGACTTTGGAGAAAAGTAGTAGAAGAGGTAGCGAAGGATTACCCGGAAGTTACTCTTGAGCATATGCTGGTTGACAACTGTGCAATGCAGCTGGTGAGAGATCCGAAGCAGTTTGATGTTATTCTCACTGAGAATATGTTCGGCGATATTCTTTCTGATGAGGCCAGCATGGTGACAGGATCTATCGGAATGCTTTCCTCTGCCAGCCTGAACGAGACAAAATTTGGTCTTTATGAGCCAAGCCATGGCTCTGCACCTGATATTGCAGGTCAGAATAAGGCCAACCCGATCGCAACCATCCTTTCCGCAGCCATGATGCTTCGTTTTTCCCTGGATCTGGATGAGGAAGCAAATGCAGTTGAGACTGCTGTACAGAAGGTTCTGACTGCCGGATACCGTACCGGTGACATTATGTCTGAGGGATGCACTCTGGTTGGAACGAAAGAGATGGGTGACCTGATCGCTAAGGAAATTTAGAATTCGAAATAAACAAAAAGCAAATGGATCATTTTTCCCGGCTATGAAGCAAAAAGGAGATACAAGTTATGAGAAGTGACGCAGTAAAAACAGGCACACAGCAGGCACCTCACCGTTCCCTGTTCAATGCCCTTGGAATGACAAAAGAAGAAATGGAGCGTCCATTAGTAGGAATCGTTTGTTCCTACAATGAGATTGTACCAGGCCACATGAACCTGGATAAAATCGCACAGGCTGTAAAGCTTGGCGTGGCAATGGCTGGAGGAACTCCGGTCATGTTCCCTGCAATCGCTGTCTGTGATGGTATTGCAATGGGACATATCGGTATGAAATATTCCCTTGTAACAAGAGACCTGATCGCAGATTCCACAGAGGCCATGGCACTGGCTCACCAGTTTGACGCTCTTGTTATGATCCCGAACTGTGACAAGAACGTACCGGGACTTTTGATGGCAGCAGCCAGAATCAACGTTCCTACCGTATTCGTAAGCGGAGGCCCGATGCTGGCTGGTCACTTAAACGGACACAAGACAAGCCTTTCCAGCATGTTTGAGGCTGTTGGTGCTTACGCAGCAGGCAAGCTTACAGAGGAAGGCCTGACTGAGTGTGAGAACAAAACATGTCCGACCTGCGGTTCCTGTTCCGGTATGTACACTGCAAACAGCATGAACTGCCTTACTGAGGTTCTTGGTATGGGACTGAAAGGAAACGGAACCATCCCGGCTGTATATTCTGAGCGTATCCGTCTTGCAAAGCATGCAGGAATGCAGGTTATGGAAATGTACCGCCGCAACATTCGTCCAAGAGATATTATGACGAAAGAGGCACTTCTGAATGCCCTTACTGTAGATATGGCTCTTGGCTGTTCCACAAACAGTATGCTTCATCTTCCGGCAATCGCACATGAGATTGGCTGGGATTTTGATATCAGCTTTGCAAATGAAATCAGTGCAAAGACTCCGAACATCTGCCACCTTGCACCGGCAGGCCCGACTTACATGGAAGACCTGAACGAAGCAGGCGGCGTATACGCAGTTATGAACGAGCTGAATAAGAAGGGACTCCTTCACACAGAATGCATGACTGTAACCGGAAAAACAGTAGGCGAGAATATCAAGGACTGTGTAAACCTGAACCCGGAAGTAATCCGCCCGATCGACAATCCATACAGCACCACAGGCGGACTTGCTGTACTTCGGGGCAATCTTGCACCAGACGGAAGCGTTGTAAAACGTTCTGCAGTTGTTGCGGAGATGATGGTTCATGAAGGACCTGCAAGAGTTTTTGACTGCGAGGAAGACGCAATCGCAGCAATCAAAGGCGGCAAGATCGTAGAAGGTGACGTTGTTGTCATCCGTTATGAAGGACCGAAGGGTGGTCCTGGAATGAGAGAAATGCTGAATCCTACCTCTGCAATCGCAGGTATGGGACTTGGTTCTTCTGTAGCCCTTATTACAGATGGACGTTTCAGTGGTGCATCCAGAGGCGCTTCCATCGGACATGTTTCACCAGAGGCAGCAGTAGGCGGTCCCATCGCCCTTGTTGAGGAAGGGGATATCATCAGCATCAATATTCCGGAACTGAAGCTGGAACTGAAGGTTTCTGATGAAGAGCTTGCAGCAAGAAAAGCAAAATGGCAGCCGAGAGAGCCGAAGGTTACAACCGGATACCTGGCAAGATATGCAGCAATGGTTACTTCCGGAAACCGCGGTGCGATCCTCGAGGTTCCGAAAGCAAAATAATAAGATTCTTATCCGGACATGTGAATGGAATTATGGTTCATGAAAGCATGGTTCTTTCATAGCAAATGTCAGGGATTTTTACAGTATAATATACCAGGAGGAAATGAAATTGCAGCTTACAGGAGCGGAGATCATCATAGAATGTTTGCTGGAGCAAAGTGTGGATACCGTTTTCGGATATCCAGGCGGAGCTATTCTGAACGTTTATGACGCCCTTTACCGATACAGTGATAAAATTAAACATGTACTTACTTCCCATGAGCAGGGAGCTTCCCACGCGGCAGACGGTTACGCCCGTGCGACAGGAAAGGTCGGAGTGTGTCTGGCAACTTCCGGCCCAGGTGCAACCAACCTGGTAACCGGAATTGCCACCGCGTGTATGGACTCTGTTCCTGTGGTAGCAATTACCTGTAATGTTGGAACTGCCCTTCTTGGAAAAGATTCCTTCCAGGAAGTTGATATCGCAGGCATTGTAATGCCTGTGACAAAACACAGCTATATTGTCAAAGATGTAACAAAGCTTGCAGACACCATCCGCAAAGCTTTTATCATCGCCAAAAGCGGTCGTCCTGGTCCGGTACTCGTAGATGTGCCAAAGGACGTAACCGCAGCAAAATGTGAATATATCCGTCACACCATCACAGCCGTAGAGCCGAAGGTTGACACCATCCGTCCGAAGGATGTGGATACAGCAGCCCAGATGATCGCAGCAGCGAAAAAGCCATTTATTTTTGTTGGCGGCGGTGCTGTGATCGCAGATGCATCTGAAGAAGTCCGTGCACTTGCCCACAAGATCCAGGCTCCGGTCTGCGACAGCCTTATGGGAAAAGGGGCTTTTTCCGGAGAGGATGAGCTTTACACAGGTCCGGTTGGAATGCATGGAACCAAAACTTCCAACTACGCAATGTGCGAGTGTGATCTTCTGATCACTCTTGGTGCACGCTTCAGCGACCGTGTGACAGGAGATACAAAGACCTTCGCGCCGAAGGCAAAGATCCTGCAGATCGATGTAGATGCAGCGGAGATCAACAAGAATATTGCAGTTGATGCCTCCGTGATCGGAGATCTGAGGGAAGTGCTGAAGCTTCTCCTTGTGAAAATCCCGGAGAAGCGCCATGATGAATGGGTACAGCATATTCAGGATATGAAAGAAAAATATCCCTTAAATTACGATCATTCCCAGCTTACCGGACCTTACGTGATCCAGAAGCTTTATGAACTGACAGGTGGAGATGCAATCGTTTCCACAGATGTAGGACAGCACCAGATGTGGGCTGCCCAGTATTTCAAATTTAAGGAGCCGAGAACCTTCCTGACATCAGGAGGGCTTGGCACCATGGGTTACGGCCTTGGCGCAGCAATCGGAGCAAAGATGGGCTGCCCGGACAAAACCGTGGTAAATATAGCAGGAGACGGCTGTTTCCGTATGAACATGAACGAGATCGCCACGGCAGTTCGCTGCGGCAAACCTCTTGTCCAGATCATTCTGAACAATCATGTTCTGGGAATGGTACGTCAGTGGCAGACTCTGTTCTATGAACAAAGATATTCTCAGACCATCTTAAATGATGGTGTGGACTTCGTGAAAGTTTCTGAAGCAATGGGAGCAAAAGCAATCCGCGTTACGAAGATGGAAGAAGTAGAGCCTGCACTTAAGATGGCGCTTTCATCAGAGGGTCCGGTAGTTCTCGATTGCTGGATCGACCAGGATTTAAGCGTATATCCTATGGTTCCTGCAGGAGCAAGTTTAGACGAGGTATTTGATGAGGAGGATGTGAAGAAATGAGCAGAGTGTACAATTTTTCCGCAGGACCGGCGGTCCTTCCGGAAGAGGTGTTGAAAGAAGTCGCAGATGAAATGATGGATTACAATGGTACCGGCATGTCCGTTATGGAAATGAGCCACAGAAGTGCTGCATTCCAGGAAATCATTGACACAGCTGAGAAGGATCTTCGTGAACTGATGAATATTCCGGATAACTATAAGGTACTTTTCCTTCAGGGCGGCGCTTCCCAGCAGTTTGCCATGATCCCAATGAACCTTATGAAAAATAAGGTGGCTGACTACATTGTAACCGGTCAGTGGGCAAAGAAAGCATACCAGGAAGCACAGAAGTACGGAAAAGCAAACAAGATTGCTTCTTCCGAGGATAAGACTTTCTCCTACATTCCGGATTGCAGCGATCTGCCGATCAGTCCGGATGCAGACTATGTTTATATCTGTGAGAACAACACCATTTATGGAACCAAGTTCAAAGAGCTTCCAAATACAAAGGGCAAAACACTTGTGGCAGATGTATCCTCCTGTTTCCTTTCCGAGCCGGTTGATGTAAGCAAATATGGTATTATCTATGGCGGCGTTCAGAAGAACATCGGACCTGCAGGTATGGTAATCGCCATTATCCGCGAAGATCTGATCACAGAGGATGTTCTTCCGGGAACACCTACCATGCTTACCTATAAGACACATGCAGATGCTGGTTCCCTTTATAATACACCGAATGCATATTGCATCTACGTATGCGGTAAAGTTTTCAAATGGCTGAAGAAAATGGGCGGTCTGGAAGAGATGAAGAAACGCAACGAGGAGAAAGCCAAGATCCTTTACGATTTCCTTGATTCCAGCAAGCTTTTCCATGGCACCGTTGTTCCGAAAGACCGTTCTCTTATGAATGTTCCTTTTGTAACAGGAGATAAAGAGATGGATGCGAAATTCGTTGCTGAGGCTGCCAAGGCAGGTCTTGTGAACCTGAAAGGCCACAGAACTGTTGGCGGTATGCGAGCAAGCATTTACAATGCAATGCCAAAGGCTGGCGTGGAAGCGCTGGTTGCATTCATGAAAAAGTTTGAGGAGGAAAATGCCTGATGTTTCAGTATCATTGCCTGAATCCTATTGCCCAGAAAGGCCTGGACATTTTTGATGATAATTATAAAAAAGCAGATACTCTGGATGACTGCCAGGCAGTTCTTGTAAGAAGTGCCAAGATGCATGACATGGAGCTGCCGGAGAGTGTTGCTGTGATCGCACGTGCCGGTGCCGGAGTCAATAACATTCCGGTGAAAGAGTGTGCAGAGAAAGGTATCGTTGTATTTAATACTCCTGGAGCCAATGCAAATGGTGTAAAGGAGCTGGTTCTTGCCGGTATGCTTCTTGCTTCCCGTGACATTGTGGGAGGTATTGAGTGGGTACAGAGAGAAAAAGACCAGGAAGATATTGATAAGCTTGCTGAGAAACAGAAGAAACAGTTTGCAGGCTGTGAGATCATGGGCAAAAAGCTTGGTATCATCGGTCTTGGTGCTATCGGAAGCATGGTGGCAAATGCAGCAGCTTCCCTTGGAATGGAGGTTTATGGATATGATCCATACATTTCCATCGATGCAGCATGGAATCTTTCCCGTACTATTAAGCACAGCAAGAGCTTAGATGAGATTTACAGCAAGTGCGATTATATCACTGTACATGTACCGCTTCTGGATTCCACAAAGAAGATGATCAACAAAGAGGCTTTTGATAAGATGAAAGACGGTGTTGTACTTCTGAACTTTGCCCGTGACCTTCTGGTTGACGAGGATGCGCTGATTGAGGCGCTGAACAGTGGCAAGGTGAAAAAGTATGTAACAGACTTTGCCAACCATACAGTTGCAGGTCATGAGGGCATTCTGGTAACTCCTCATCTTGGAGCATCCACAGAGGAATCTGAGGAGAACTGTGCAGTTATGGCTGTGAAGGAGGTTCGTGATTTCCTTGAGAATGGTAATATCAAAAACTCCGTAAACTTCCCGAACTGTGATATGGGTACCTGCGTAGCAGTAGGACGTATTGCCATTACACATAAGAACATTCCTAACATGATCAGCCAGCTGACCAAGATCCTTGGTGCTGAGGGCCTGAACATTGCAGACATGACCAACAAGAGTAAAGGTGAGTATGCGTATACTCTGATCGATCTGGAGAGTGCTGCTTCCGCAGAGGCACTGGATGCACTGAAGGCTATTGAGGGTGTTTCAAAGGTTCGCGTGGTGAAATAAATTCGAATATAGATAATGTCAAGCGTTTTTGAAAATGTCCTAAAATAATTGAAGTATTAGCCCCGGCTTTTTGCTGGGGCTTGTTAAATTGA
>NZ_JBCOMJ010000055.1:0-9371 GCF_040924225.1 Ruminococcus sp. RTP21484sp1_RTP21277st1_D2_RTP21277_210401
TTGCGCCGGCGAGTGAGTAATACACATTGTCCAAATGCGTCCGCATTGAAGAACTTTTAATCAACTAAATAGCAATTTATTCTGAATATCTTTCCCTAAGAAGTGCAATTTCTCTTGTCCAACCCTCATCATCATTAGGCGTTTCCAGAATAAAAGGCTTTCCCTCCAATGCCGGGTGCCGGATGACACGGACAAGGGCATCAAGACCAATCTGGCCTTCCCCGATTCTGGCGTGGCGGTCTTTGTGACTGCCAAGAGGGTTGAGGCTGTCGTTTAGGTGGATGGCTTTTAAGTGGTCGAGACCGATGATGCGGTCGAATTCAGTTAAGACACCGTCCAGGTCGTTTACAATATCGTAGCCGCCATCCCACACATGGCAGGTATCCAGGCAGATTCCAAGTTTATCGCGTTTTTCTACAAGGTCCATGATGGCACGAAGCTCCTGGAAATGGCTTCCCACCTCAGAGCCTTTTCCAGCCATGGTTTCAAGAAGAACTGTAGTGGTCTGTTCTTCAGTAAGAACTGCATTCAGCACTTCTGCAATCTTCTGAATTCCAACCTCTATTCCCTGTCCCACATGGCTGCCTGGATGGAAATTATAATAATTTCCTGGTGTGGCTTCCATGCGTTTCAGATCATCCGAAAAAGTATTTCTGGCAAAATCCCGCAGATTTTCTTTGGCCGCGCAGGCATTTAAGGTATAAGGCGCATGCGCCACGATTTTGCCGAATTCATGCTCCCTGGCAATCTCCTGAAACTTCGCCACATCTGCAGGGTCAATAGCTTTAGCATTCCCTCCTCTTGGATTTCTGGTAAAAAATGCAAACGTGTTGCCGCCATTTTTTACAATCTGGCGTCCCATGGCTGCATAGCCTTTAGATGATGAAGTATGATTTCCTATATATAACATGTCGTTTTCCCTTCTTATTTACTATTTTATTATGAAAATCCCGTACGGTAGCCAAAAATGAGCCATGCTTGCACGAGCGAACTCTTGGATATCGAACGGGCTAGACCGTATGAGTAAGTAGGGCGATGGCCCGGATTACGAATGCGGTCGGCAGCTGCGGGAGCGCCATAGGCGCGAAACAGCTGACTCTCAGGCACTCCTTAAGCACATCCTATATATTTTAGCATTTCCCCCTTCTTTTTCAAGATATTTATTGACGAAAACCCATTTTATTCTTATACTGTTAAAAGGTGTGCTCTTCTGTAAAAAAGACTTTTGTCCCATACTTTTTCACAGAATTCATACATAGAAAAAAGGAAGGAAATCAACATGAAAGAACGTGAAAAGTTTTCATCCCGGCTTGGATTTATTCTCATTTCAGCCGGCTGCGCCATTGGAATCGGCAATGTATGGCGCTTCCCTTATATAACAGGACAGTACGGCGGCGCAGCATTTGTACTGATCTATCTTCTGTTCCTTGTAATTCTTGGACTGCCTATTATGGTTATGGAATTTGCTGTCGGACGCGCAAGCCGCAAGTCCGCTGCCAGAAGCTTCCATCTCCTTGAGCCAAAGGGCACCAAATGGCACCTTTACAGCTATGGAGCCATGCTTGGCAACTATATGCTGATGATGTTTTACACCACTGTAGGCGGCTGGATGCTGGCTTACTTCTTTAAAATAGCAAGCGGCACCTTCACAGGTCTTGATACAGAAGCGGTAGGAAACGTATTTAACACCATGCTCTCCAATCCTGGAGAAATGACCTTCTGGATGGTAATCGTAACTGCATTCGGTTTTGGTACCTGCTGCATGGGACTGCAAAAAGGTGTTGAGCGTATCACAAAGGTTATGATGGTATGTCTTCTTACTATTATGGTAGTTCTTTGCGTTAAGAGCTGTACGCTTCCAGGTGCCATCGAGGGTATTAAGTTCTATCTTCTCCCGGATTTTGGCCGTCTGAAAGAGAACGGACTGCTTTCCGGTATTTATGCCGCTATGGGACAGGCATTCTTCACCTTGAGCCTTGGGATCGGCGCAATGGCAATCTTTGGAAGTTATATCGACAAAGACCGCAGCCTTATGGGCGAATCCATCCAGATTGGTATTCTGGATACTTTCGTGGCACTGATGGCCGGACTTATTATTTTCCCCGCATGCTTTGCTTACAATGTAAGCCCTACACAGGGTGTTGGACTTGTATTCGTAACACTGCCGAACATGTTTAACCAGATGATGGGCGGTCGTTTCTGGGGTGCACTGTTCTTCATCTTTATGACATTCGCAGCTCTCTCCACCATCATTGCAGTATTTGAGAATATCTTAAGCTTTGCCATGGATCTGTGGAGCTGGAGCCGTAAGAAGGCAGTTCTGGTAAACGGAATTGCAATCTTTGTTTTATCCATGCCATGCGTACTTGGTTTCAACGTATGGAGCGGATTTCAGCCACTGGGCGCAGGAAGCACCATCCAGGATCTGGAGGACTTCATCATCTCCAATAACCTGCTTCCGCTTGGAAGCCTTGTTTACCTGCTGTTCTGCGTAACCCGCTACGGATGGGGATGGGACAATTTCATCAAAGAAGCGGATACAGGAAACGGCATTAAATTCCCGAAGTGGGCACGTCCATATCTTACCTATGTACTGCCGCTTATTGTACTGTTGATTTTCGTGATGGGTTATTACGATAAATTCTTCAGATAAATATTATTGTAATGTAAATCAAAGGCAAAAGTTCACAGGGCTATTCACTCAAAACATGACCTATGGATTTTTGCCTCAATGTTTATACGGAACAAACACGTCGCCTGTCGGCGACATCATATACAAAAGCCATATGAGGACAGACGTATGCAAAAGAAAAAGAATTTATACAAAAAATCCAAATATTACCGCCGGCGCCAGAAAAAAATCCGGCAGATCTGTATGACCGCAGGTGGTGTCCTGCTGCTGGTGGTACTGCTCCTGATCGTCCGGGGATGTGCAGGAAAGACAAAGAGTGTAAACTCTTCGAATATAAACAACGCAACCGACGAAAATACAACTGGTTCTGCTCTTTCTTCTGACAGCGAAAAGAACGATTCTTCATTTGCCGATGGAGCTAAGCAGACTGCAGAATCTTCCAGTGACAGCTCAGATTCATCTTCTGATTCCGAAAGCAGCGATACTGTTTCAACAAAATCGAAGCACGACACCCCAGTCACCCTTACTATAAGCGTTGTGGGAGACTGTACCCTTGGTACAGATGAAGCCTTCGATTACAGTACCAGCCTGAATGCATATTTTGAAAATTATGGAAAAGAATACTTTTTACAGAATGTAAAGAGCATTTTTGAAACAGATGACCTGACTATCGCCAACAATGAAGGAACCTTCACAGACAGCAGCAGCCGCGAGGATAAAACCTTCGCATTCAAAGCACCCGCATCTTTTGCAGGAATTTACTCCAGCAGTTCTGTAGAAGCAGTAAACACAGCCAACAACCACAGCCATGATTACGGCGAGCAGAGCTTTCAGGATACCATGGATGCCCTGGATGCCCAGGGAATTGTTCATTTCGGCTATGATGAGACGGCTGTAATGGATATAAAAGGGGTAAAAGTAGGTCTTGTGGGAATCTATGAGTTATACGATCATCTAGAGCGTGAACAGCAGCTGAAAGACAACATTGCCAAGGTAAAAGAAGATGGCGCAGAGCTGATCATCGTTATCTTCCACTGGGGAAATGAAAAAGAAACCGTTCCAGACTCCAATCAGACCACACTTGGACATCTTGCCATTGACCTTGGTGCTGATCTTGTGTGTGGACATCATCCTCATGTACTTCAGGGAATTGAAGAATATAAAGGAAAGAATATTGTATACAGCCTTGGAAACTTCTGCTTCGGCGGAAACAGCGCCCCAAGTGACATGGACAGTATGATTTTCCAGCAGACCTTTACCATCTCAAACGACGGCGTAAAAGCAGATAATGTAACAAATATCATCCCATGTTCCATCTCCTCCGCTTACGGCTATAACAATTACCAGCCAACACCTGCTGAAGGGGATGAAAAGACCAGAATTATGAAAAAAATCCAGGAAAGAAGTTCCTGGATCGGATAGAAAAAATATGTTATTCAGCACCCCCAGAGCGAAAGCTCCGGGGGTATTTTTTGATTATAATATCAGCATCGCATCTCCAAATGAAAAGAACCGGTACTTCTCCTGCACTGCCACCTCATAGGCATGCAGAATATTCTCTTTTCCAGCCAGTGCAGACACCAGCATAACCAGTGTGGATTCCGGCAGATGGAAGTTGGTGATCAGACCGTCGATCATCTTAAATTTATAGCCTGGATAGATGAAAATTTCAGTCCAGCCACTTCCGGATTTCAGGACTCCATCCTCACCAGTTGCAGACTCCAGTGTACGGCAGCTGGTAGTTCCAACTGCGATCACACGTCCGCCATTTTTCTTGGTATCGTTGATCAGCTTCGCCTGGTCTTCTTCCACAATGTAAAATTCAGAATGCATGTGATGCTGTTCTACATCATCTACTTTAACCGGACGGAAAGTTCCAAGACCTACGTGAAGCGTTACATGGGCAATATTTACGCCCTTGGCTTTCACCTGTTCCAGAAGTTCTTTGGTGAAATGCAGACCTGCTGTAGGAGCTGCTGCGGAACCCTCATTCTTTGCATAAACAGTCTGGTAGCGATTCTTATCCTTTAATTTATGAGTGATATATGGCGGCAGCGGCATCTCTCCCAGCTGGTCCAAAATCTCCTCAAAAATGCCTTCATAATGGAACTGGATCAGACGGTTGCCTTCGTCCACCACGTCGATGATCTCGCCCTCTAAAATGCCGTCGCCAAATGTGATTTTGGCACCTGGACGAGCCTTTTTGCCAGGCTTTACCAGGCATTCCCAGATATCGTTCTCTCTTCTTTTCAGAAGAAGGATTTCGATCACTGCGCCAGTCTCTTCCTTGTGACCGTAAAGCCTTGCCGGAATAACCTTGGTATCATTGATAACCAAAGTATCACCTTCATTCAGATAGTCCAGTATATCCCTGAAATGGCGATGCTCAATACTGCCATCTGCCATAGAAAGATGCATAAGTCTGGAAGAACTTCTATCCTCCAGCGGATCCTGGGCGATCAGCTCCTGAGGGAGCTCATAGTAAAAATCAGATGTTCTCATCTTTGGATTCCTCCTCTTTCCACTGCTTTTTCAGCTGCCGCACAAAATTCCATTCTTTGTTGGTGAGATCTGCCTTTTTCAGCAGATCCGGACGCCTTCTGGCTGTACGAATGATAGACTGCTCTCTGCGCCACTTCTCTATATTTGCATGATGACCGGACATAAGAACCTCCGGAACCTTTTTACCATGCCACTCTTCCGGGCGGCTGTACTGGGGATATTCCAGAAGGTTTCCTGCAAAGGACTCGGTCTCGCCAGACTCCTGATTGCTGAGCACGCCTGGAACCATGCGGGAAATAGAGTCCATCATAACCATGGCCGGAAGCTCGCCGCCTGTAAGCACATAGTCTCCGATAGACACATAATCCGTCACAATTTCTTCCAGAACACGCTCATCAATTCCCTCATAGTGACCGCAAAGGAAAACCAGGTCTTCCTCTTTCGCCATGTCTCTTGCCATCTGCTGATTAAACACCTGTCCCTGCGGGGTGAGATAAACCACACGGGGGCGCTTCCCTGCTTTCTCGGCAATCGCTTCATAAGCCAGGTAAACCGGTTCTGCCTGCATCAGCATTCCAGCACCGCCGCCGTAAGTATAATCATCTACTTTCTGGTGCTTGTTAAAAGCATAGTCGCGGATATTTATGGCCTCCACAGAAAGGATTCCTGCATTAATGGCACGTCCTGTAATGCTGGTGTTCATTCCATTCCGGATCATTTCCGGAAAAAGGGTCAAAACATGGAATTTCATTTACAAAAGTCCTTTCATCAAATGTACCGTCATCACATTCTCCTCCAGGTCAACATCAAGGATGCATTCCCTGATTGCCGGGAGAAGTACTTCCTGATGATCAGGAAGCTCTACTACGTAAACATCATTGGCTCCTGTCTCCATAACATCTTTCAGGGTTCCGAAATGGGTGTTGTCCTCCAGAACCACTTCCATGCCAATCAGGTCGCCGATGTAATATTCATCTTCATCCAGTTCCTGGGCTTCTTCTCTGGGAACCCACAGGTCTCTGCCTTTGTACATTTCAATATCATTTATATTATCAATCCCGTCAAATTTCAGGATCACAAGATTCTTAAAAAATTTCACGTTACGGATTTCCAGCTTTTTCATCTCTCTGCCAGCATCCAGAATCACGTATTCAAGATCCAGGAAACGCTCCGGATCTGTGGTAGGGAATACTTTTACTTCTCCCCGCACGCCATGAGTGGTGGTAATTACTCCAACCTTTAATAAATCTTCCATTCAAAACTCCTCTACAAAAAACGAATATGTCTGCCGTCCAGGACTTTCATAAGTAAAAACAGGAGCCATGTCTCCACAGCTCCTGCATCCATATATCTTGCTTATCATTGCAGAATATCTACAATCACTTTTTTGCTGCTTTTGGAAGAAGCCGCTTTTACTACGGTACGGATGGCCTTGGCGATTCTGCCCTGACGTCCGATCACCTTACCCATATCAGATGGTCCTACCTTCAGTTCGATAACAACAGCGTCATCCTTTTCTGTTTCGGTAACGACTACTTCGTCCGGATTTTCAACAAGAGATTTTGCAATTACTTCTACTAATTCTTTCATTACACACCTCCCTGATCCCGCCCCGGAGCATATTCAAAAATGCCCTCATCTGGACGTCACAGAAATACCCCCTGAAAATTGCCGGTTACAGTTCACGACTTTCACAGAAAATACTGTGCAATCTGAACCATTCTGGCAACCTCTAAGATACTCCTTAAATTATTTCTCGATTCCGGCCTGTTTGAGGATCTTAGCAACAACCTCTGTAGGCTGAGCACCGTTTGCAAGCCATTTCTTAGCTGCCTCTTCGTCAACCTTGCATACGCTTGGCTCCTGGTTCGGATCGTATGTTCCGATCTCTTCGATACATCTTCCATCACGTTTGCTGCGGGAATCTGCAACAACGATTCTATAGTAAGGTGCTTTCTTCTGTCCCATTCTTCTTAATCTGATCTTAACTGCCATTTTAATTTTCCTCCAATTTACTTTCTCTTTATTAGTTAATTTAATTATTTTATGTTAAAAAGGGAGCTTAAAGCCGCCTCTTTTACCACCCATTTTGCCGCCGCCCATGAGACCCGGCATCTGCTTCATCATCTTCTTGCTCTGCTCAAACTGCTTCACAAGGCGATTGACTTCTGTAACATCCACACCTGCGCCTCTGGCAATCCTATTCTTGCGGGAAAGGTTTAGGATTCCCGGATTGGAACGCTCCTGTGGGGTCATGGAAAGAATAATGGATTTGGTTCTGTCCATTGCTTTCTCATCGATCATGCTCTCCACATCTTTCATCTTGCTTCCCACACCTGGGAGCATATTCAGAATACTAGAGATTCCGCCCATCTTATTCATCTGTTCAAGGCTGGTAAGATAGTCATTGAAATCAAAATCCATCTTCTTCAGCTTCTTGGACATCTCCTGGGCTGCTTCCTGATCCACGGCTGCTTCTGCCTTCTCAATCAGACTCATTACATCTCCCATACCAAGGATACGGGATGCCATTCTCTCCGGATAAAACTGTTCCAGATCGGATAACTTCTCTCCCATACCTACATACAGGATTGGCTTGCCAGTTACGGACTTGATGGAAAGAGCTGCACCACCTCGGGTATCACCATCCATCTTGGTCAGGATCACTCCATCGATTCCAACCTTCTCTGCAAAGGTCTGGGCTACATTGACTGCATCCTGTCCGGTCATGGCATCTACTACAAGGACTGTAGCATCTACCTCAATATTAGACTTAATATCAGCAAGCTCCTGCATCATATCCTCATCGACATGAAGACGTCCTGCTGTATCAATGATCACTACATTCTGCTGATTCGTCTTGGCATGTGCAACAGCTGCCTTGGCTATGTCTACCGGGCTCTGTTTATCACCCATGGTAAAGACTTCCACGCCTTGTTTCTCACCGTTTACCTGCAACTGAGTGATCGCTGCGGGTCTGTAAACGTCACAGGCTACCAGAAGAGGTCTCTTACCTTTAGACTTGATCTTACCTGCAAGCTTGGCTGCCGTAGTGGTCTTACCAGCTCCCTGAAGACCTGCCATCATAATGACAGTCAGATCATTGCCAGGCTTGATCGGAAGCTCTGTAGTCTCGCTTCCCATAAGATTAACCAGCTCTTCATTTACAATCTTGATGACCATCTGGCCTGGGTTCAGTCCGTTCATAACGTCCTGTCCAACTGCACGTTCCTGTACAGATTTCGTGAACTGTTTCACGACTCTGAAGTTAACGTCTGCTTCAAGGAGTGCCATCTTAACTTCTTTAAGAGCAATCTTAACATCCTCTTCGGTCAGACGGCCTTTGCTTCTCAGCTTCTTGAATACATTCTGAAGTTTATCTGTTAAGCTTTCAAATGCCATGAATTATAACTCCTCTAAAATCACATTGGATATTGCCTCAATATCATCAGCGTGATATCCGGATGCAAGCTCATGTATCTTCTGTACCTGTCCCCGGATATTCACAAACTTCTCCACCAGATGCAGCTTCTCTTCATATCCTTCCAGTGCTTTGTCACAGCGTCTGATCATATCATGTACGCCCTGACGGCTGATATTCAGTTCCTCTGCAACCTCACTTAAAGAATAATCCTCCAGAACTACACTCTCGTAGATCTGCTGCTGTCTCTTCGTAAGAAGCTCTCCGTAAAAATCATAGAGCAAAGTACGTTCTACAAACTTTTCCATTCGTTATCACCTTGGGTATCATACCGTATTTTGCGATGTGTGTCAAGTGTTTTTTCTTTACATGCAATATTTTTTATATGTCCAGATTTATTATACGCTATCTCTAATTGTCCGCCCTTATGTTATACTATAAAAGCTGCCGAGCCTCCAGCAGAAAGGAGGTGAATCACATGGAAGAAATTTTCACCGCATTTCTTGTTTCCGTTTTAGCAGGTGTAGTTAGCTACTACATATGCAAATGGCTGGACGGTAAACAATAGGCAGCAACAGCCTAAACGGATCAACTCACCGTAACGAGCAAGAAAGCCCTCAGAGCTGCAACTCTGGGGGCTTTCATTTCGCCGCATGGAATTTCACCGCATTCCTTAGCTACTATCAGCATATGCCATAACCAACGAAATGTCAACTTAAAATTCACATATTTTACTGAATTATGAACCATTTATGATAATGTCCTAATATACCACAAAGGAAAATGTCCCAATGTAGTATAATGCTTCCATCAACA
>NZ_JBCOMJ010000056.1:0-9295 GCF_040924225.1 Ruminococcus sp. RTP21484sp1_RTP21277st1_D2_RTP21277_210401
AGGAATAAACCGCAGCGGCGGCGGGACGCTTTCTCTCTCCCCCTTTTCCGTTCCGCTGCTGACGCGGCAGCAAAGCCATTCTGAACCTTGACAAAGAAAGCGGCGCAAGATAACGGCGGCGCAGCATAGGGCAAATCGGATACGTTCCTTTTGCGCCGAGCCATACGGCGGGTGCGCCATGACACTATCCGGGAGGGATTACCCCGCCCGGACAGCCGAGCGACCAACACCGCGCCGGAAAGCAAGTGTAGCGGCTTGCGGGCGACGACAGCGCAGAATATACAATGATACTTCCTTACAGCCACAGTCCGAGCGTTAAGAGCGTCGCAGGCAATGGGTAGGGCGGCATGAGAACCATGCCGGGGTGAAATTCCCATGAGGTTATGCTAATAACCGTCCGATTAAAGCCTTTGTTTTATTGAATAGTGGACTTGCTGCTATTCATAGACTATATTATATGTTTGCGAAAGAAAGGGGGATTTTCTTTGACGCAAAACCAAACGCCCGTTACCACAACGGAGCATAAAATAGGAAAAGTTACTTACCTTGTATGTTCGTCCGCAAGTGAACGCGCAACGGACACACTGGATAAAAAGATAAAAAAACTCATTCGCAAAGACATGGAACTGAACCCCGCAAACGCCCGGAAATAGGGCGTTTCTTCACATTTTATACATGACACAGGCAGCGGTATGTGGTATAATATAGACAGTACAAATACCATGCTTGTCTGTCGTCGGAAAGGAGGACAAAATGTTACAGACAGACAAGATTACCGCTTTATATTGCAGATTGAGCCAGGAAGATATGCAAGCCGGGGAAAGCGAGAGCATACAGAACCAAAAACTGATTTTACAAAAGTATGCTGACGAACACCACTTTTTCAACACGCGCTTTTTCGTAGACGACGGATTTTCCGGCGTGAGCTTTGAGCGTGAGGGGCTTCAAGCCATGCTGCATGAGGTTGAAGCCGGGAACGTGGCGACCGTCATAACAAAAGACCTTTCCCGTCTGGGACGTAATTATCTGAAAACCGGGGAGCTGATAGAGATTGTCTTTCCCGAATATGAAGTGCGCTACATTGCCATTAACGACGGTGTAGACACAGCAAGGGAAGATAACGAGTTTACCCCTCTGCGGAACTGGTTCAACGAGTTTTACGCCCGCGACACCTCAAAGAAAATCCGGGCTGTCAAACAGGCAAAGGCGCAGAAAGGCGAGCGCGTCAACGGCGAAGCTCCTTACGGCTACCTTATCGACCCGGATAACCGCAATCATCTGATACCCGACCCGGAAACGGCGCACGTCGTAAAACAGATTTTTGCAATGTATGTACGGGGCGACCGTATGTGTGAAATCCAGAACTGGCTGCGGGACAATGAAATACTGACCGTCGGGGAACTGCGCTACCGCAGGACAGGGAGCAAACGCCACCCCCGCCCACAGCTCAACGCATGGTACAACTGGCCGGATAAGACGCTGTACGACATTCTGACAAGGAAAGAATATTTAGGGCATACCATAACCGGGAAAACCTACAAGGTATCTTATAAGTCGAAAAAGACGAAAAAGAACCCGGAGGAAAAAAGGTATTTCTTCCCCAACACTCACGAACCTTTGATTGATGAAGAAACCTTTGAACTTGCACAGAAGCGGATTGCCACCCGGCAACGCCCGACAAAGGTTGATGAAATTGACCTGTTTTCCGGGCTGCTCTTTTGCGGGGACTGCGGCTACAAAATGTATGCAGTACGCGGAGCCGGGACGCTTGAACGGAAACACGCCTACACTTGCGGCAACTACCGCAACCGGGCAAGAAATGATATGCTCTGCACTACGCATTATATCCGCAAAAGCGTATTGAAAGAACTTGTCCTTGCAGACTTGCAGCGAGTAACGTCTTATGTGAAAGAGCATGAACAGGAGTTTATCGAAACAGCCAACGAGTGCAGCGCAAAGGCAGTACAAAAGACGCTGACACAGCAGCGGAAAGAGCTTGACAAGGCGCAGAACCGTATTAACGAGCTGAACATCTTATTCCGCAAGCTCTACGAGGACAACGCTTTAGGGAAACTTTCAGATGAACAATTTGCTTTTCTGACTTCCGGCTATGATGAAGAAAAAAAGACGCTGACCCGGAGGATTGCGGAGCTGTCACAGGAAATCGACAACGCCACCGAGCGCAGCGCGGACGTAAAAAGGTTTGTCGCACTGGTACGCAGATACACAGCGATTGAAGAACTGACCTACGAAAACGTCCATGAATTTATTGACCGTATTCTTATTCACGAACTGGATAAGGAAACGAACACCCGCAAAATCGAAATCTTTTATAGCTTTGTCGGCAGAGTTGATACAGGTGACAAGCCTACCGAAAGTATCTCCTATTTCAGACAGATAGGAGCCGACGTAAAGAGTTATGCTATCTAACATACATCAAAAAGAGGTAAGATAACACCCTCTGCAAAAAAGGTATCGTTATCTTACCTCAACAAAGGCTCCGCCGGATTTCATTCTGGGACATGAGAGTGCTGGTACCGTTATCGAAGTTGGAAAAGATGTTACAACCTTGAAGGTTGGGGACAGAGTTGCCCTGGAGCCTGGTGTTCCTTGCGGAAAATGCCAGTACTGCAAATCTGGAAAATACAATCTTTGCCCGGATGTACATTTCCTGGCAGCAGCGAAACCGCCTACAAACGGTGCTTTAAGAAATTATTTCGCATACCCGGCTGAGTGGTGCTTCAAGCTTCCGGATAACGTATCTACTATGGAAGGAACTATGCTGGAGCCATTATCCGTGGGTATGCACGCTGCAGGACGAGGTGGCGCAGAGCTTGGAAAAACAGCGCTGATCATCGGTGTTGGAACCATCGGATATATGACAATGCTTGCCTGCAAGGCTATGGGCGTAAGCAAGATCATCGTTTCTGATGCGCTTGAGAACAGACTGGCACTTGCACTGCAGCACGGCGCAGATTATGCCATCAACGTAAAGAATGAAGATGCTGTGGAGAAGGTAATGGAATATACAGACGGCGAGGGTTGTGACATCGTATTCGAGACAGCCGGAAGCCCGGTAACACTTGCATCTACCTGGAAATACGTTAAGACAGCCGGTGTGATCGTAAACGTAGGAAATGCCAGCGGCGAGATTCCATTTGTATTCGGCGAGCTTGCCCGCAAGGAAGTTGACATCCGAAGCGTATGGCGTTACCGCAACATCTACCCGATCGCCATCGAGGCTGTAAGAACCGGAAAGATTGACCTGAAACACATTGAACCTGCAATGTTCCCGTTTGAGAAGAGCCAGGAAGCTTTTGAATATGCGTTTGAGCACAGAAGCGAAGTTCTGAAGACGATTATTCAGGTAACGGAATAAGGGGTTAATGAAAAAATAGAAATGGCTGGAAATCCAAAGATGTAGAAAAATCTTCGGTTTCCAGCTGTTTTTTTATGGTGGAGCTCTATACAGGTAAAGGATATTTGATGTATTATTTATGGTAACAAAATAAAACAGTAAGTTTTCAGGAGGAGATTAGTGTGAAAGAAAGTAGAGGACAGCCATAAATGGGTGCACTTTACTAAGCTGTCTAAATCAGGCAACTTTTTAGAGTGTTATAGATATAGTGAATTAGATTAAGAAGCTAATGGTTCATCAGGAGGAAGTATTCCCTCCCGTTGCAATAGTTTCTTGGCTTGCTTGATAGCTTTTGCCTTTTGTTTTTCAACAAGAGCTACAGGCATATCGATTTTGTAAAGATCGCTCGGATTCCACTGCTCACCAGTAGACAGCATCTGGTAGATGGCAGTAAGAATCATACGGGCAATAGCGATAATGGCTCTTTTCTTGCCACGACGTTTAACAAGTGATTCATATTTCTTTTTGTAGTAAGGAGATTTATCAGATTTTACGGCTGCATGAGCACACTGTACTAATGCAGGTTTGAGGTAGACACCGGCACGTGTAATCCGAACAGATTTCTTCTTACCAGCAGATTCATTGCTGCCTGGTGTAAGACCAGCCCAGCAACATAAACGTTTGGAACCCCCGAACTGAGACATATCAGTACCGATTTCGGAGATGATAGTGATTGCACTATCACGTTTGACACTCGGAATGGTACAGAGAAACTGGACAGCATTTTCAAAATCAGGATTAGAAAAAATCATATTTTCTATCATTTTATCAACATCGTTGATTTCTGCTGTGATATAATCCATATGTGCGCGGACGAGGCGCACACGATATTTTTGGGCATCAGTCATTTGATATCCTTCGACGGATTCTATAACAGCATCTTCTTTGGATTTGAGGCTCCGAAGAAGCTTGGATGCGATTTCTTCGTGGTTAATGGATGTACCCGATTGTTCAAGCAGATAGTCGATAATGGACATGGATGACTTCCCAAAGATATCGGAAACAACAGAATCTAATGCAACATTACAGACAGTAAGAGTATTCTGATATCGATTCTTTTCACTTGAACGGCAGGAAACAAGCTTGTAACGATAGCGAGTGTATTCCCTGAGAATACGGACTATCTTACAAGGGATATAGCTGCCTTTGACAAGTCCGAGACGGAATAAATCCCCAATCCATTTAGAATCTTTGGTATCATCTTTGTTGCCTTTCACAGCCTTTACCCACTTGGGATTGGCAATGACAACATTGATCTCATCTTCCAGAAGATTAAAGACAGGAACCCAGTATTTACCTGTGGATTCCATACAGACATCATGGCAATCATTGTCGAGAAGCCATTGCTTGAATTCAAGAATTGAACTGTTAAAGGTGGAAAAGCGCTTCTTTTGGTAAGAAGGCTCAATGCCACCAGTGGTTTTTACAATTGTGGCAACGAGAAAAGATTTGTGAACATCGACACCACAACAGGTTTGATAAGTAACTTTCATAGTCAGACTCCTTTCGTGAATGATAAGAAGCCATTGACTGAACTGCCACACAATTAAACTAAGGTGCTTAAACAATTCTTAGTGTACGGATTCATGATGCCACTTATTTGTGCTTGAAAAGGCAGAACTTACACTGATTATTATGCTGTCTAAAACGAAGAAAGTTATTACAACTCCTCCTCCCGTGCTTTGTAGTGTAGCTTCTTGCAAACTATTTTACAGCACAGTGTAGAGAGTTGGAACACTTTCATTACTATTTGTGCCGCCAACCGAAGGCGGCGGAATGGAGATTATTATGGAAGAAAGACGGGTAGACTTGCGGATTCCCAATCCGGAGCGCTCTAAAGAAGGAAAACGTACTACAGGGATTTTGCACAGATTTAATGCAGCGGACCCTTTATCAGTGGAATATCAGGAGCTGATGAAAGAGCTGTTTACAGGAGGCTTCTGGGAGAAAAGCAAGGTGGTGGCGCCTTTTTATGCGAATCTAGCTGCGGATATTCATATAGGTAAGAATGTAGTCATCATGCCGTATTGCAAATGTATGTCAGCTGGGAATATTTATATAGAAGATAATGTGCGTATTGCTTTGAATACATCAATTCTTACCAACAATCATGATTTTTATGAGCGTGATGTCCTCACAGTGAAGGATGTGCGCATCTGCAAAAACGCCTGGAACGGCGCCGGAGTTACCATCCTTCCAGGGGTCACCATCGGCGAAAACGCCATCGTAGGCGCCGCCAGCGTAGCAACCAAAGACGTCGCCCCCAACACCGTCGTCGCCGGAAACCCGGCGAAGGTTATTAGAGAGTTGGATGGGGAGAGGTTTAAGGAAGAGTGACACAAAACGTAACGGAACCAACATATAGCAGTTGAGTATATTGATATTGAATCGTGAAAAGCTTTCCGCCGCCGGAGAAATCTGGCGGCGGTTTTTGTATATTGTTGTGGAATTTATATATGGTATAAAGTGTAAAAATTTGTCGAAAATTGCAGAAATGAAAATTATAACGATAAATATGAGATTTTACCTCATAAATCATTGCGAAAAGCAAAAAACTGGATATAATAAAGGTACAGATAAAAAGTTTAGACGAATGGAGGTAAATAAAATGTTATGCCAATTTACAGTGAAAAATTTTAAGAGTATACGGGATGAGGTAACATTTGATATGCAGGCTGCCGCCATTTCTGAGCATGAAGATCGGATTATAAAAGATACAGATGGGGAATTATATTTACCGGTATCTGCTGTATATGGACCAAATGGTGGAGGAAAAACCAACGTTCTTGAAGCACTCCATAGCCTGGTTACAAAAGTATTAAGGCCATTATATGCCACAAGTAATAGCGAAGAGACTGCAATGAAAATGAAAAAGGTCGTGATAGAGCCATTTGCTTTTGACGAAGCGACAAGAAATGAACCGACAGAATTTGAGCTGTTCTTCAGAACGGCACTGACAGAGTATCGTTATGAATTGATTGTTAAAAAAGAAGTGATTGAGTACGAAAGGCTAGACCGCATAAAACTGGAAACTGGGAGGAAATCTGCACTTTTTGAACGCAATAAAAATGAAATTATTTTGAAAGGTGCTTTTACAAAATTAAAAACCAGTGATGAGTTATCTGATACATTACCATTGTTATCGTATCTTGGAATTACTTATAGGAAAAATGAGGTGGTACAGGATGTACTTGGATGGTTCGATGAAGAAATTGATTTTTTGAATTATGGAAACCCTATACAGGAATTACGAATGGCTGTTTCAAAGTCAGAGGAGGTAAAAAGCTTAATGCTTCAGATGATCCAGGAGATGGATTTGGACATTGTAGATTTTCGTGTAGAAGAAAAAGAAAAGGATCAGATTGAAGTGTTCACAAAACACGTAGTAGATGAGTTTGAAGCAGAGCTGAATTTATTTGACGAATCCAGTGGAACAAGAAAATTATTTGGCTTGCTTCCGTTTATTGCAAAAAGTCTGCTAAGAGGGACAACTCTTGTAATAGATGAGTTGGATGCAAAGATACACCCGGTATTACTTAAATACCTTATTATGATGTTTGGCAATATGAAAAAGAATAAAAAAGGTGCACAGCTTATTTTTACATCACATGATTTATCTACTATGAACAGCGAAGTGTTCAGGAGAGATGAAATCTGGTTTGTAGCCAAGGGAAAATGTCAGAACTCAAAGTTATATTCTCTTGTAGAGTTTAAAAATAAGAAAGGTGAATCTGTTCGTAAAGATGCCAAGTTTGATAAGCAGTATCTGGAAGGAAAATATGGTGCAGATCCGTATCTCAAAAGAATAATAGATTGGGGGAGGGTGAATGGCTAAAAGAGAAGGGAAAGAGAAGAATAACTGGAAGAAGAAACGTCGGCAGGAATATCTGGAAAAGAAAGAATTTCGCTACTATATTTTCTGCGAAGGACAAGCAACGGAACCCAACTATTTTCAAGGATTCAAACGATATATCGAAGATAATCCTATTTATCGTGATATGGTTTTGATCGAAATTGAAGGCTGTCAGGCTGAGACGATGCGTGTGATTGGAAAGGCTGAAGAGTATGTACGTGAGAATAAGATTACGAAAGGGCAGATATGGTGTGTTTATGATAAAGACAGTTTCCCGTCCTGCGATGTTAATGGAGTGGTCCAGCGGGCAAATATGTTGAACCAAAAGAATCCAGAACTTCAGTATCATGCAGCATGGAGTAATGAGTGTATTGAATTTTGGTTTATGCTGCATTTCGCATATTATACCTCAAATAATCATAGGTCTGAGTATAAGAAATTTCTGAATGAAAAATTTCGAGAACTAGGAATTGGAAAATATGAGAAGAATATGGATAACATATTTGAAACGCTGATGAATGGTGGTAGTCCGAAATTAGCAATTCGATATGCGAGGCGGATTATAAAAAATGGAGAGGGAAAAACACCGGCGGAAATAGCACCAGGAACAAAGGTGCACGAGTTAGTGGAGGAATTGGCAAAATATTTGCCAGAAGAAATGCAGAGAAAATTTAAAGAGAACTAGAGCGTGTTTGAAAAATAAAAGTTGCACAAAACATATATTCGTTTACCCTTTTTCATGTTAAAATAAAGAAAAAGGGGTGTTGATTATGTTGCGCCGATACGAATTAACCGATGATGAATGGAATCGTGTTGCTCCCTTACTGCCACCTGAAAATTCTGGAAAGCAAGGTCGTCCTTCAAAATGTAATCGGACAATTCTAAATGGAATTGTTTGGATTGCTCGCAGTGGGGCTCCCTGGCGGGACCTCCCAGAACGTTATGGGGCCTGGCAAACGGTTTATTCCCGTTTTCGTAAATGGATTGAAGATGGCATCCTTGATAATATTTTTCGTGTCTTGAGCTTAGAAGCTGAATTAACGGAACTATCAATTGATGCCTCTATCGTCCAGGCTCATCAGCATAGTGCTGGAGCAAAAAAAGGGGGCCATCAAACGAAATTGGACACAGCCGTGGTGGAGCCAGCACAAAAATCCATGCAGTTGTAGATGCATACGGTTATCCGGTTTATTTTATGATCAGCGAAGGGCAGCGTAACGATATTAATTACGCAATCCCTTTGTTAGATCATGTCGACACAAACGGAAGCAATGTATTAGCTGACCGTGGATACGATAGCAACAAGCTGATTGACTATATTTATACCCACGGTGGAGAGCCAACAATTCCTTCTAGAAAAGGAGCTAAGTTTGATCGTTATTGCGATTGGTGGCTTTACAAAGAGAGACATTTAGTAGAAAACTATTTTCTCAAATTGAAAGCGTTCCGTCGAATAGCTACGCGTTACGATAAACTGGCTTCAACCTTCTTAGGAATTATATGCATTGCCTCAATATTAATTTGGTTAAAATGAACAACTTAGAATGTTTTTCAAACACGCTCTAGAGCGTGTTTGAAAAATCATTTCCTGCCGCCGGAGAAATCTGGCGGCGGTTTTTGTATATTGTGGTGGGGATGGTGCATACACTGTAAAAACGGTGCCGATGGAGGCCTTACCCATGAAAGACTATATCGAGGAGCGGGCGGTGGAAGTTGGGAATTATATTATAGAAACAAAAGCGACGGTGCGACAGACAGCGAAGAAATTTGGAATATCGAAATCTACGGTACATAAGGACGTGACGACCAGACTTGCAAGCTTAAATCCAGCACTTGCAAGGCAGGCCAGGGCTGTGTTGGAGGTGAATAAATCAGAGAGACATATCAGAGGTGGTTTAGCTACCAGGGAAAAGTATTTGCATCAACATATGCTGGAAAACAATCTGCACAAAAAAATATAAACTTTTTTGTAAAAAGTGCTTGACGATTCCTTGCGGCAGTGGTATAGTAAACAAGCTGTCGCA
>NZ_JBCOMJ010000057.1:0-8675 GCF_040924225.1 Ruminococcus sp. RTP21484sp1_RTP21277st1_D2_RTP21277_210401
ATAAATATATTTCTTTGTATGGACATCCACCTTACAGGATTAATATGTCATTTTTTTAGAATTTTGTCAAAAATTTTCATAAAAGATCGGATTCTGAGCGAAAATCGGACAATATATAACTGAAATATAGTTAAATGCTTAGCCAATGATGGCAGAAAGGAAAAAAGAATGAGAAAAGAATCAAAAGAAATGGCTGTTACAGCCGCAACAATGAAAAAAGAGAAAAGGAACGAACCTGCTGCAACTACTTTTGTTAATTACCTGGAGAGCTGGTACCAGAACAAATGTCTTTCGAATTCAACCAGCAGCAGTACGGCTGCTTACTACTACTGGATGATCTTCAATGTCATTGAACCCAGCCTTCCGGATAAGGAGCGGGCGGTTGACGATATCGATGCAGAATACCTGAATGCTCTTTTGGCATGCATCAATCAAAAAAATGAAAATACGGCTGCTTCGGCATACCGCTTTCTGCGTGTCTTTATAAAGGATCGTTTTGAACCAGATACCGGTGATTATGAACTTTTCTTTCAAATAAAAAAATATTCTGTTTTGGAAAAAGATCCTGTCCTTTATACACCGGAACAGCTTACCTGCTTATTATCAGCTGCAAAGAAAGACAACACCTCCCACTATCTGGAATATGCCCTGGCGCTTTACTGCGGGCTGAAACCCGGGGAAATCCTTGGACTTAAATATGACAGCTTCGATCTGGAGGCAGGCACGGTAACGATCTGCGGGCTGCATGCACGGAATTATGTGTCTGCTGACAGGAATGGGGGTGATAATAGTCAGAGTCTCAAATACAGTGGCAGAAAGCTCCGTTCAGACAGTAATTACCGTACTGTGCCTGTTCCGGAATTTTTATTTGATGAGATCAGGGAACGGAGATATCTGAATGAGGGCATTCTTCTGAGATATCCCGGACTGGCCGAAGAAGGCGCCCTGTGCCTTGGTCCATATGGAAAAGTCAAGACGCTTCCCACACTGAATACCAGACTGAAAAAGATCACACAGTCCTATGGCCTGCCCCGCATCTCCCTTGGAGACCTCAGATATATGTATCTCGCAGATCTTATCAAAAGGGAAAAACAGTTTGATAAGATCATGAAACTTTTCGGATATGCAAATCCTTACCGGATGCTGGGCCTCTGCCAGCAGATCGCGGATATCCAGGGAGAGACTTTGACTATAAACGTTCCGTTTCCTGAGGTATTTTATTATAAAATGTAAAGCTGAGACGAGATTTGTCAAGGTATGTTTTTGTAAAGGAGTGTGCAATTATGCTTTTATGTATTTCTTTCGAAATTCAGATGGAGTCATCTCATACTCTTTTTTGAAGACTTCCGAAAACTTGCTGGGGTTGTCGTAGCCCATTTTCATGGCGATTTCTGTAATGCTGCAGTCAGAATTCTGAAGCAGTACGGTTGCAGCCTGCATACGGTAGGATTTTATGTAGGCATAAATGGAACAGCCGAAAACTCCCTTAAAACATGCTTTCATGGAAGTAAGAGGAATGTCAAATTGCTCGGACAATTGTTCAAGAGTGTAATGCTGGCGCAAATTGGAAACCATATACTTTTGAATTTCTTTTACTTTTTTTACCTGAGTATGTGCGAAATACGGAACTTTTACCTGGGTATTCTGTATTTTCTCAGTTCCAAGATAAAGGAGCAGTTCCAGGACCTTGACCTTCAGATAGGAAGCGTGCATATACGGCTTGGTGCAGTACAGTTCAGAAAAAATGTGGTTGATTTTATTTTGATTTCTAATTACAGCACAGGTACCATTTTTGCAAAAGCCGTTGGCAATGGAAAACAGATCAATGTCCAGACCGCCTGTCATCTCGCCGATTTTTCGGATGACAGAGTCTGCTTTTTGTAAATCTATGGTGATGGAGATGCCGTGATAATGAGACAGCGGAAAGCTGGTTGAAACGGTCTGGTTGGAAAGAAGGTTGATGGCAAGATCACCGCTTCCAATATACTGATAAGTGCCGTTGGCAAATCTGCATTCAAAACGCCCTTCCCTGCAATGGTTCAGTTCCAGAACATCTGCGTGAGGCAGTTTATTCTGGTTCTGTCCATTGCTCATGTGAAAATCGTTATAAAAGAACTGGATGCCAGGCAAAATAATATATTGCGTGATGATTCCTTCTCCGGTTTCATTGTTCATTTTATAAATAGTACGGTTGTTTTTGCCCGTTGTTTTTTGAACTTTCTGGTCAAAAAAATCCGTTAACGGATGCTGTTCCATTTTTTCCTCTCTTACTGGTCCGCACTCTCGTACATGCAGGAAGTGGTGCCAATCTGATTGTCTGCATGCACACCATCAATTAAAATGTCTGCGTCGCAGCTTTCTATTACACTGCCCACTGCCCTGCCGGCAACGGTACCTGGTGTTACAGCACCGTCAATGGATCCTGTTACAGAACAGTTGGTAACTTTAAATACGGTTTCTTCTCCATAATAGTAAAGTCCGGTGCCAATAAGACCTCCTACATGGGTTGCTCCATCCGCTTTTATGGAAACAGTTATCTTGCAGTTATCAATTACGGACGGATAATTTTTCGTGGAAAATCCTTCTGTTTCCAGGCATACGTCTGGATTGGAGTGAGTGCCTGCGTAACCACAAAGACCGCCGATCGCATGGCCGCCATTTGCGCTTTCAATTGTGACATCAGCGGTGCAGTTGGTAATGGAATCCATCATTTCCAGACAGCCGCCGATTCCGCCAAGACCAACCGGTTCGTTTCCTTCTGCCTTTACAGTTCCGCTTGCGCTGCAGTTGTCAATGGTTCCGCCAAAACCGCCGCCGATGACCAGGCCACCACATTCTGCTACATCTGCCTGCACAATATGGTTTTCTTCAAATTCATTATCTCCAATTACGATGACGGTTACATTTTCTGCGGAGCAGTTGGTTACGGAATTGTTGTTGCCTCCTACAATTCCGCCAGTGCAGTTGTTGCCTGTAATTACGGAGTTTCCTTTTAAGGTTACGTGATCCACTGATCCCATGTTGTATCCTACAACGCCGCCAATAGCCAGAGAGGTGCCATCTGTTACGGTTACTTCTGCATTTTCCACTGTCAGATTTTTGACTTCGCCGCAGTTTACGCCGAAAAGACCAGCCCCGCAGTTGTATTTGTCAGATTCATATTTTAAATTTGAAATTGTGTGATCTCCGCCGTCAAAGGAGCCCAGAAACAAGGTGGAATGGTTTTCCATGTCATTCATATTGCCGATGGGTTCCCAGTCAATGCCTGTAAGATCAAGATCATTTGTCAGAAGAAAATAAGTATCCGCATAACCTGCGTTTGAGCCGTCATTTACATTAGCGGCAAATGTCAGGAAAGAATCTGTCGAGGAAATCTGGTACGGATCTTCCTGGGTGCCACTGCCGCCGTCATAAGAGCATTCAGATGCGGTGCTTACTGCTTCTTCTGCAAATACGGTACTGGTTAATCCGGCAGATAAGGTAGTTGACATGGTAAGTGCTAATAAAACAGAAACGAACTTCTTTTTCATTGTGTGCCTCCTGAGTTATATAATAGTTAGTTGCTTCTAACAATAACCATACCATTTCTTACAGGGTCACACAACTCCATTTGGACGATAACCACTCTGCTTAGACAGATTCTTTTGCGGAAATACGGTATTAGTTATTACTTACCGCTATTTTACCACAATTGTGGTCGGGGAATAAAAATTTTCTTGAATTAAAAAACTGTAACAATAAACCATAGGAGTTTATCATTACAGTTTTTATTATCTTATTAGAGCAATTCCAACAGCTGCGGGATATTCTTTTTCCCAAATGTTACCTGATCCTGGTTGATTATCAGGCAGGGGACGCTCATAACGTTGTATTTTTCCTTTAAATCCGGGAAATGGGCGATGTCGTATACTTCTGCTGTTACAAGGAGATTTAAGGAGGCAATCCTCTGGGCTGCCACTACCAGATCCGGGCACATGGTACAGGAAAGGGATACCAGGATCTGCATGTGCACCTTATGGTCGATAGCGAGGATACGTTCTCTGATGGCAGGGTCAAGGGGCTGCCCTGGTCCTGCGGCGTTGTATAATCCCAGGATAAAAGAGGTAAACTCGTGTCCCCCTGGCACGCCGTGGAAAGCTAATCCAGTCTTTTCCCCGGAGGCAGTCAGCACTTCTACAAAAGGCAGCAAGGCAGCAGAATCCGAAGCAGAGTCCGCTTCCTGTACGGTCAGTTTGTCTGTATATTTCTCCAGTTCTGTCATATAGCCTTTCAATTCCTGGCTGACGGGACGGGAATCCAGATGCAGGTCAAGTTGCAGGTTTCCCTCCATTCTGGAAAATACAACATTCAGCTGGTTTATGATATCCTGTGAAAAAATACCGGCTGAGGATTTCCCTTCTGTTTCTTTTCCTGCGGGTGATTCCTTGTGAACTTCGGCCTCTTTTTTGATTGGCTTTTCCGGGTGGATTCCGGTTTTCCCCTGCATGGCTGCGGCATATTTTTCCAGCTCTGTGGCAGCTGTGGCACCATCTCCCACTGCAGTTACCACCTGGCGGAGATTCTTCTGGCATACATCTCCGGCTGCGTAAATTCCCGGACAGCTGGTCTTCTGGGTTCGGTCCGTTTCCACATATCCATGGGAATCCAGAGCAATCAGGTCTTTTACCAGATCCGTATTTGGCGCGTAGCCTGCAAATACAAATATGCCAAAGGTGTCATCTGCAGAATCGAAAATGGTTTCTTCTCCAGTGTTTTTATTTTTGTAGCAGATCTTTCGCAGCGTGTGGTCACCCTCCACATAGACAACCTCTGTATTGGTTAAAACTGTGATCTTAGGGTGATTTTTGGCGGCTTCCGCTACCGCTTCTGCGCAGGAAAAATCATTTCCACGGATTAAAATAGTTACATGGCTTGCATATTTTGTCAAAAATACGCTTTCTTCTGCTGCAGCAAACCCGCCGCCAACTACGAAAATTTCTTTTCCACGGAAAAATTCTCCGTCACAGGTGGCACAATAGGCTACTCCGTGACCGCGAAACTTGGCCTCACCTGGAAAACCGATCATTCTTGGATGGGCTCCTGTTGCGAGCAGGATTCCAAAGCTTTTGTAGGAACCTTTATCGGTGGTTGTTTCCCAGATTTCTGCGCCGGATGCTTCTTCTGCTTTTTTTAGGCTGACAACATCCCCAAGCAAAAACTCTGCTCCGAAATGTTCCGCCTGTTTCTGCATGGCCTGGGTCAGTTCTTTCCCACTGGTTTTCATGACGCCTGGATAGTTTACCACTTCATCGGTAATGGTAATCTGGCCGCCGAATTTTTCCTTCTCAATTACCAGAACACGGTAGCAGGCGCGAGCCAGATATAAGGCAGCTGTCAGACCGGCAGGACCTCCTCCGATCACAACTACATCATAGAAATTTTCGTTCGACATTAAAGCATACCTACCAGATCAAGACTTGGCTTCAGAGTTTCGGCTCCTGGCTGCCATTTTGCCGGGCACACCTGGTCTCCGTGTTCTGCTACAAACTGGCTTGCCTGGAGACGGCGGAAAAGTTCATCTGCATTGCGTCCTACATTGCCGGCATTTACTTCATAAACCACGATCTTGCCTTCCGGGTTTACAATGAAGCTTCCTCTTTCTGCCATTCCGTCAGATTCGATCAGCACTTCAAAATCCTTGCAGAGTGCGTGGGTAGGATCTGCCAGCATTGGATAAGTGATCTTACCGATTCTTTCAGAGGAATCATGCCATGCTTTGTGGACAAAATGGGAGTCTGTAGAAACAGAGTAGATTTCGCAGCCAGCAGCCTGGAAATCAGAATATTTATTCTGCAGATCCTCCAGCTCGGTAGGGCATACAAAGGTAAAGTCGGCCGGATAGAAGAAAAATACGCTCCATTTTCCCAGAATATCGGCCTTGGTCACGGTTTTAAACTCCCCATTCTGATAAGCCTGAACAGAAAAATCACTTACTTCTTTATTGATCATTGACATTTTAAAATTCCTCCTTTTTTTGTAATAAGCATTCCCTGGAATGCAGGGATTAATGCAAGTTAGGCAAAACTAACCTTGTCTGCAATATATCATTTCTTTCTGGTGATGTCAATGAATTTTACGTAAGTGAATATCATTCTCAACAAGAATAATTACAATTTAGCAATACCACACTACAGTGCAGACAACCGTTCAAAAATATATTCCTTCTCTGACGACAAATCTTCTCTAAACCTATAGCCCAGTCTGTTAAATTTTTGTATATCAGCTGGATTTTCAATCCCTCTTTCTGCCATAAATCTGACCATTTCACCACGGGCCATTTTTGCATAAGTACCTTTTGTTACTAGCTTTTCTCCGGATAATTCACAAAATGTAATCGTTATATACGTATCTTTCGGTGACAGATATTTTTCTATGCATTTCGAATATTCCTTTGATGCCAGATTAATAATGATCTGGCTGTCATCAATGATGGACTTATACAGCATGTCTCCCCAATAGTCATACAAATTCCGGGTATTTCCTATTGTAACCTTTGCCTGCATTTCCAGACGATATGGTCTCACACCGTCCAGTGGCTTTAGGCTTCCATAAAATGCGGATAAGATTCTAAGATGCTTTTGGATATACTCAAATTGTCCGTATTCAAACACTGCTGGTGCCATATACTGGAATGCAATTCCCTCATAGGACAAAATAGCAGGAGTAAGCATGTGATAAAGATCCATATTTTCTAATCTTTCAAAGTTCTGCCTGGCAATCTTGTCATTGCATTTCCAGATTGCCTTCAGTTTATCTTTTTCCAGACCCTTCATCCAACTTAGTATCTCAGTTGTCTTATCAAGAAAATTCGGCATTCCCACTGGTGCTATGCTGTCCGTATCTGTAACCATCTTTTTTGCTGGTGATAATATAATCTTCATCACGTCAATTCCTTCAGCATATTTTCAGGATCATCTGCCGCTTTCACTTTATCATTTGCCTTTATGATAATTTCATTCTCATCAATCAGATATGTTGTCCGGACTACTCCCATAGAAACTTTTCCATAATTCTTCTTTTCTTTCCAGACGTCATATGCTTCAATCACTTTACGCTCCGGATCTGCCAATAAAGTAAATGCCAGTCCGTATTTTTCTTCAAATCTCTTATGGGAAGCTACAGAATCCTTACTAACACCAAGGATAACAGCTCCTTTTTCTGTAAACAAAGGATACCTTTCTGAAAATCCACATGCCTGTTTCGTACAGCCAGCTGTATTATCTTTCGGGTAAAAATATAAAATCACTTTCTTTCCGGCATAATCGCTTAACTTATGCATGTTTCCATTCTGATCCGGCAACTCAAAATCAGGGGCTTTTGTTCCTGTTTCCAACATTTTTTAATCCTCCGTTTCTGTAGCTTCCGCTTTCTTTCTTGTTTTTTTACTGCCAGAAATCATTTTATGTCCTGTATAGATAGACATTATCATACAAAGCAGAGAGCTTAGTGCGAAATATTTGTGGCTTGATTTTAACCCTTTGTAACCGGTATAAAAAGTTCCGATCATGGTAATAAATGCTCCGATAGACCAATATTTATGTGCTTTCATACAATACCCCCATAAAATATAATTTATTAAAATTTTATTGTCTGCCTGCTGCTGTATCCATTTTTCTTAAATTCAGAAAAAAGTACTTCCATTTTAACTGGTGTTACACAGATAAGGTTCATTGGCGAAGCCAGTTTCTTTAATGTTTCTACTGGAAGCTTCTTAATCTTTGCATGTTTATTATATGTATCGGAAAAAGGTTCCACAAGATCTGCCTTTCCTATTACCTGTATGCTTTTCAAATTGTCCGCTCCATCATACTTATCATAAATGGCCAGACATACATTTTCATTTTTCTCAAGACCAATAAACTTTTCGCCACCTTCTGAAAACATCCAAAACTTCCCATCATGGTAGCTATACTCAATTGGGGTACATCTTACATAATCCCCAGTTCCAGTCGCAAGTGCACAAGTATTGTTGGAATTGATATATTCCAATACTGTCTTTTTCAGCTTTTCTTCCGGCATAGCATTCTGTTTTTTATTCTTCCAATAATCTGCTGCTTTCTTAAATTGATCATGTGTCACAAAACCGCCTCCAGACATAACACTTTTAATAGTATTCTTTATTAATATTGATAATGGGGCTGTCCCGACAGCCCCATTTATAATGATTTCAGTTATTTTGTTACACACAAAGTTTCATCAATCCATTTCTGGACATCTTTTTCACTTACCTTAACCAAACGAGCAATCATCTTTACGTCCATGCCCTCTTCTGCCATGGAAAGGGCTGTTTCTTTTGCTTTTTTGAGCTCACCACGTTTCTCTCCGCTTTCCATTCCTTCACTATAGATTTTCTCCATTTCATGGCACATAAGTTCAACCCCTTTCTGTGTCTCCTTCAATTCATATACTCGTTTTGCAAGAATCGGACTGTGCATCTCATCTGCCTTTTTACAGTGTAAATCATGCATCAGCTTTCCAAGTTCTGTATCATTCTGTTTCCTGGAATTTACATATATGATATGTGCTTCATCTTGAAAAGCTTCATTTAATTCTTTGATTTGCCGGTCAATGTGGTAAATGGGAAGTCCATATCCAAGAATATCGTCCCTGGTAATAAAAATTACATAGCTTTCCGG
>NZ_JBCOMJ010000058.1:0-8302 GCF_040924225.1 Ruminococcus sp. RTP21484sp1_RTP21277st1_D2_RTP21277_210401
ATTCCATTAGGATGTAACATGTATGTAGTTTTGAAGGTACAGAACGGAAACGGTAGCCGGTTGGTTATCGTTTTTTTTGTGTGTAGGTTCCTATTGCAAAATTTTCTCATTTGTTTACATTTACCTATTGCATTATTTCCCAATATGTAGTAACTTAGTATCTACCACGCTGTAATCACAGAACAAATATTCTGTTTTACAGTTTGGAAATGAAGGGGGAAATTGATAAATGGAAAACACAGTAACTAAGGCTGGATTCCGGAAGAAATTTCTGGGAGATAAGGCCTTTTACAAAATGGTACTTGCAATTGCAATACCCATTATGATACAGAATGGTATCACTAATTTTGTCAGCCTTCTGGACAATATTATGATCGGAAGGATTGGCACAGAGCAGATGTCAGGGGCAGCCATTGTAAATCAGCTTCTTTTTGTATACAATCTTTGTCTGTTTGGAGGCGTGTCCGGTGCTGGAATTTTTACAGCTCAGTACGCAGGCCAGAAGGATCATGAAGGTGTACGCCAGACATTTCGCTACAAATTATGGCTGGTAATTGCGCTTACAGTTATAACAATACTGATTTTAATGTGGTCAGGAGAAAACCTGATTGGCATGTATCTGAAAGGCGAAGGAAGTGCGGCTGCACTGGAGGCTACGAGCAGATATGGAATGCAGTATCTGTGGATCATGTTTATTGGATTACCGCCATTTATGATCAGCCAGGCATATTCCAGTACTCTTCGCGAATGTGGAGAGACTGTTCAGCCTATGAAGGCGGGGGTTACTGCAGTACTTGTGAATCTTGTATTCAACTATCTTCTTATTTATGGTAAATTTGGTTTTCCAGAGCTGGGGGTACGAGGAGCTGCTATTGCGACTGTTCTTTCACGCTATGTGGAGGCTGCAATTATAATTGTCTGGTCACATACCCACACAGAAAAAATGCCTTTTGCCAAAGGTCTTTACAGTACTTTGAAGGTACCAGCTAATTTAACAAAGAAGATTTTGATCAAAGGAACTCCGCTGCTGCTTAATGAGACTCTCTGGGCAGCCGGAATGGCAATTCTTACCCAGTGCTATTCTATTCGGGGATTAAACGTAGTAGCTGCACAGAATATTGCAAATACCATTAATAATGTTTTTAATGTTGTATTCATCGCTTTGGGAGATTCAGTTGCCATTGTAGTTGGACAGCTGTTAGGCGCGGGAGATATGAAGAAGGCCCGAGATACAGATAATAAGATGATTGCATTTTCTGTTATGTGCTGTACTGGAGTGGCATTAGTCATGCTGATTGTCGCACCATTTTTCCCAAAGCTGTATAACACCAATCTGGATGCGCAGGAACTGGCGAAATACTTTATTATGATCATGGCAATTTTTATGCCTCAGAATGCATTCCTGCATGCTTCATATTTTACCTTGCGTTCCGGTGGAAAAACGATCATTACATTTTTATTTGACAGTGTATTTGTGTGGTGTGTCAGTGTACCCATTGCGTATTGTCTCAGTCGTTTCACAGGTTTACACGTGTTGGCTGTTTTTGCCATGGTACAGGTGGGAGATATTTTGAAATGTATTGTGGGTTTTGTACTGGTTAAGAAAGGTGTATGGATGCAGAATATTGTTTCCGGAAAATAGGCGGGGAATGCCTGACAATTATTTTTCAAATAGAGTTTTTTGTTAACCGAATGACTTATCTGGAGCGTGTTTGAAAAAGGCTTTTTCAAATGTGCTCTAAGAAAAAATGCTTTTAATTTATTCAAACAGCAGTTCAGAAGCTGCGTAAATAAATTGAAAGCATTTTTATTATCCATGGGTATTTTAAAGAGAAAGCAGTTCTCCGGTCCGTGTCACATCATATCCGGTCTGTCCCTGAAGAATAGTTCGGAAATCTTCAGACCGTACAATTTCAAGAAGAGCAGAGAATCCAGGCTGGGAAAGGGCTTCCGTTTCCATGACCAGATACATAGGAAGTGTCTGAAGCGGAATAAAATCCAGAAGTCCGGACTGGTGTGCTGCGTATTCTTCTCCAAGAGCTGAATCTGCCTTGTGCGTAGCAATAGCTGCGGCAGTGGAAATATCGGATACCAGTTCAGTATGGTAACCAGATATGCTGGCTGGCGAAATTTTTTCTGAGAAAAGAAACTGGTCCAGGTAAATCCGTGGTGTACTTCCTTTTTCCCGATTGGCAATCTTTATGTCTTTACAGGCGAAATCCATCAGACCTGAAAGCTTCAAAGGGTTTCCAGAAGGAACATAAAGCCCTATGGAATACTCATAAAGGCATAAAAGAGAAAGCTGTACACCTGGGACAAGACTGCGGATATGTTCCAGATCCAGACTTGCACATGCTATGTGAGCCTTTTTGAAATAAAGAGAATACAGGCCGTTGTAGCTGTTCATAAAGGATTGAAGGACTGGGATCCCCTGAGGGTGAATGGACATCTGGCTGACCAGAAGTTCGAGAGCCGGGGAAAACTGTCCGCAAAGGATCAGTCCGCTGGAGTGGAGAAGATAATCCCGCTTCAAAAGGGAACTTTCCGGAGGAAGTTCCGGAATCTGCAGATTTCCGTCAGGGGTACTGGAAGAAGCGGCTTTCTGATCTGGCATGTTATTGCCGGAACCGGAACGCTCCAGGTATTGTTTCAGCTGCTGCTCGCTGATGCGAAGCTGCTTTCCTACTTTGGAAGAATATAATTCTCCACGTTTGATCAATTCATAAACAGTGGTCTTTTTAATTTGAAGCTTGTCTGCAATTTCCTGAGCAGTATAAAGTTTATTCATCAATTCCCACCATAACGTTGGTTGCTTTAATGACTGCGTAAGCGTCAGAGCCAACTTCAAGTCCAAGTTCTTCTACGGCTGCACAGGAAATAGTAGCTGTGATAATGTTGCCTCCTCCGATATCAATTGTGACGATGGAGTTTACGGCTCCCTTATTGATATTGATAACTTTTCCCTTTAACTGATTGCGTGCACTTAATTTCATAGTTAAATCCTCTTTTCACTATTTACTACAAAACTCCTGAAAGACAGCCGTGTATTTATTATGTCTATATGCTGAATGGATGGATATCAGACAGATCGGAACATATGAGCAAGTAGGAGATTAGACAGGAGTATGAACGTGTTCCATAGCTGAGAAGCAGCTGCCTTTTGTATTTATTATTGGTAGTATTTAAATATCATAGCATGTTGGAAAGAAAATAACAAGGGCTGTTTCGTTGGAGAAAAAATGAAAAATAAAAAAATTTGTGCGAACTAATAAAAATTGTACAAACAATGCAGGTTCAAATTGACATGTTAAATAAAATTAAGTATAATGAATAAAACTAAACAAAACACAACAAAACATAACAAAAACGGAGGGCGAGAAATGAAAAAAAGAGTTTTTGCAGCACTTATGGCTGGTGTTATGGGAACTATGATGTTTGGAACTACTTTCGTATCTGCTGAAGCAGAGACTCCGGAACTGAAAGGTGAGGTTTATGCATTTATTGCAGCCAGCCTGAATAATGCTATGGAAGAAATTCAGAAGAATTTTAATGAGACTTATCCGGATGTTGAGATTCTTTATAATGCGGACAGTTCAGGAACTTTGCAGACTCAGATTGAGGAAGGCGCCCGCTGCGATATTTTCTTCTCAGCAGCTACGAAACAGATGGATGCATTGGTTGACGAGGGACTTGCTGACAAGGATTCTGTAGTGAATCTTCTCGAGAATAAAGTTGTTCTCATTAAACCAAAGGATGGGGAGACCAAGGTAACCGGATTTGAGAACATCACAGATGCTGCAAACCTTGCCCTTGCCGGAGAGGATGTTCCGGTTGGACAGTATTCCCGCGAGATTTTTGATAATCTCGGAATTACAGATGAAGTAAACAAGATGGAGATCAACGAAGGTAAGAACGTTACCGATGTACTTGCATCTGTAAGTGAGGGCAGCAATGAGGTTGGTATCGTATATGCTACGGATGCGGCTTCTGTGGCAGATTCTGTTGAGGTTATTGCAGAGGCACCGGAGGAAAGCCTTAAAACACCTGTACTTTACCCTGCCGGAATGGTAGAAGATAAAGAAGCAAGTGATGATGATAAAGCAGCAGCAGAAGCATTTCTTGAGTACCTTCAGTCTGATGAAGCTCTTGAAGTATTTGAGAAATATGGATTTGCAGCTTATGTAAATGACGAGAAAACGGATGACATGGCAGCCGCTGAAGAGACCGCAGAGCCGACAGAGGAAGCATCTGAAGACACTGCAGAATAAAGGATAATAATATGGTAGAATTTCTCAGTGAAATAAACTGGAGTCCTTTGTGGATTTCTTTGAAAACCGGTGTGGCAGCAACTATATTTGCTTTTTTTCTGGGTGTATTCTGTGCAAGGAAGATCATGAAACTGAAACCGGGAGCAAGGGCAGTGCTGGATGGGATTCTGACAATGCCTCTTGTTCTGCCTCCTACAGTAGCTGGATTCTGCCTGCTTTTGCTTTTTAGCCTGAAAAGGCCTTTTGGAAGTTTTCTGCTGGACAATTTTGATATTAAAGTAGTTCAGACATGGACCGGATGTGTGATCGCAGCTTCTGTGATCGCGTTTCCACTGATGTATCGAAATGCCAGGGCGGCCTTTGAGCAGGTGGATGTGAATCTGATCTATGCAGGAAGAACTCTGGGAATGAGTGAAAGCCGGATATTCTGGAAGGTAATTATACCTGCAGCAGGACCTGGAATTGCTTCCGGTACTGTACTGGCTTTTGCCCGTGCCATTGGAGAATATGGAGCAACCTCCATGCTTGCCGGCAATATCCTTGGAAAGACAAGGACGGTTTCTGTTGCAATTGCATCAGAGACTGCAGCTGGAAATTATGATATGGCAGGTTTCTGGGTCGTAGTGATCATATTGATCTCATTTCTGGTGGTTGCAGCAATTAATATTGCTTCCGGCAGAGGAATGCAGACCAGAAGGTGGATATAATGGCGATTGAACTTGATATTCAGAAAAATTTTAAAGGTTTTTCCCTGGATGTAAGACTGAAGGGGCAGGATGGACCTATAGGGATCCTGGGCGCTTCCGGAAGCGGAAAGAGTATGACTCTTCGCAGTATTGCCGGAATTGAAACTCCGGATTCCGGAAGAATCATTATTAACGGGAAGACTGTTTTTGATTCTGAGGAAAAAATTAATTTAAAGCCTCAGGAGAGAAGAGTTGGATACCTGTTTCAGAATTATGCCCTTTTCCCAACTATGACTGTGGAAAAGAATATTGCCTGCGGGTATCGAGGGGAAAAAAGCAAGCTTTCACAGAAGGTTGCAGATTACATAAAAAGATATCATTTGGAGGGACTGGAAAAGCATTTTCCGTCGCAGCTTTCTGGCGGTCAGCAGCAGCGGGTGGCTCTTGCGCGTATGATGATCGGAGAGCCGGAGGTGATTCTTCTGGATGAACCTTTTTCTGCGCTGGATGGGTATCTGAAGGATATTTTGCAGCGTGATATGCAGAATTTTTTGAAAGATTACAAAGGCGATATGATTATGGTAACTCACAGTAGGGATGAGGCCTATAAGTTCTGCAGTCAGCTGACCCTGTTGAATAATGGAAAAGATATTCTTACTGGTGAGACCAGGGATATTTTCGAAAATCCTCAGTATCTGGAGGCTGCAAGGCTGACTGGATGTAAGAATTTTTCTGCAGTGCAGAAGATGGGCAGCCATGAGGTTTATGCATTGGATTGGGAGCTTATGCTTCGTTCAGAACAGGAAGTGACAGAGGATATTACCCATGTTGGAATCCGGGGACATTGGATGAGGCCGGCAACTAAGGCTGGTGAGAATACCATGGAAGTGCAGGTTGAGGAGTATATTGAAAATACTTTTGAGCATCAGTATCTGTTTCGTAATAAAGGGGCTGCAGAAAGCGGCACTTTGTGGTGGATGTGCCAGAAAAAGAATTTCCAGGAAACTGCAAAGGACAATATCCCAAAGTATCTGTATTTTCCACCAGAGCATGTGATGTTGTTGAAGAAATAAAACAAGGTGGTTCTGAATGAATAATAAAGGAATATGAGACAGCATGGAATGGTTTGCTGTTTCATATTCCTTATTTTGTATTGCGAAGTCTGCAGAAGACGGATAGTAGAAGAATGTCTTTATTTCAGATATGTTTTAGAACTTTTTTTAAACAAGCTCTGATGCTGCGATAAAAAAACGCCGGAAACCTTGAATTACAAGATTTCTGACGCTTAAGAGCAGGGGATGAGAGAATCGAACTCCCACCAAAGGTTTTGGAGACCCCTATCATACCATTTGACCAATCCCCTATGTTTTGTTTCTGTTGCAATTATACATACAAAAGGAACAGTTGTCAAGGCAAAATTAATAAAATTTGCACGAAAACAATTATGAAACGGAGATGGAGGGATTTGAACCCTCGCACCGGTTACCCGGCCTACCGCATTTCGAGTGCGGACCCTTCAGCCACTTGGGTACATCTCCATGACATTCTCCATTATATCGGGGGATTGGATAAAGGTCAATCTTTTTTTTATTGACGTAAAAAGAATAGTGTAATAATATGAAAGGAAAGCAAAATACGAGGAGACCAGTTATGAGTGACAAAAAGACATCCATAGAGAATGCAGTAGAACGTCTGACTGCCAATTACCGTAAGGAAGAGCTGTTTCTGACAAAGAGCGGAAGACATCTGCCAGTCCGTGCAGCGATTATTAATATTGTGAAAGAAATGAGATCAGTTATTTTTCCGGGATATTTCGATATTGATTCGGGAGCAGCTGTTTTTCCGGAACATTATACCGGATATCTGCTCAATGACCTGTTTGACCGTATGCAGGCGCAGATTGAGACGGCTTTTCTGTATGTTGGCGATGATATGACCAGTGCATGCGGCAAGGCAGCACAGATAACCTCCAGATTTTTTGAGCAGCTTCCGGAAGTGCAGGAGATGCTGCTGAAAGATGTGCAGGCTGGTTTTGATGGTGACCCGGCTGCGAAGAGTAAAGAGGAGATTATTTTCTCCTATCCGGGATTTCTGGCAATTTATGTGTATCGTCTGGCACACATCCTTTATCTGGAGGAGGTTCCGTTTATTCCAAGGATTATGACAGAGTATGCTCATGACCACACAGGAATCGATATTAACCCAGGTGCTACGATTGGGGAATATTTCTTTATTGACCATGGCACTGGCGTAGTAATCGGTGAAACGACTACTATTGGGAATAATGTGAAGCTGTATCAGGGAGTTACCCTTGGCGCGCTTTCTACAAGAAAAGGACAGCAGCTTTCTGGTGTGAAGCGTCATCCTACTATTGAAGATAATGTAACCATTTATTCCAATTCTTCTGTACTTGGTGGAGAAACTGTGATTGGGGAGAATACGATCATCGGCGGAAACACATTTATCACAGAATCGATTCCTGCAAACTCCAAGGTAAGTGCGAAGAGTCCAGAGCTGGTGATCAAGAAACCGCGTACACATGTGGAAGCTTCCAATGTCTGGGATTGGGAAAATTAACGGAATAAAGTGAAAATGGCAGTTAACAGAGCAGGCACGGTGGTGTTTTAGAAAATATCATTTCTGGAAAAACAGAAAGTCGTAGTGTGAATCTGGTAACATGCATCGCTTTGAATATGGTGAACCGTGTAACTGTTGACTGCTCCAGAGCATGTTTGAAAAATCATTCCCCAATCTGCACGCCCCACTTTGCGGTATATTTCGCCCGAATTCAGTTGTCGTAGCCCGCTATGGCTCTTTCATCCGGGCAAAATCTCCCACAAATTGTGACGTACATCTTGCAGAAAGCCTTTTTCAAACATGCTCTAACAGACAAGCAATATTGCATCAATCTTAGAAACAAAAGAAAAAATTAAAAAATTTCAAAAAAGTTGTTGACAAATATTCCAACATCAGATATACTAATCTTCGTTGTGACGGACAAGCACAAATGTGCGGGTGTAGTTCAATGGTAGAACACCAGCCTTCCAAGCTGGATACGTGGGTTCGATTCCCATCACCCGCTTATGCGATAGTGGCGTAGTTGGTAACGCGCGACCTTGCCAAGGTCGAGACCGCGGGTTCGAGCCCCGTCTATCGCTCTTCTGACAAATGTCAGGTAAACACATCTGAATATGATGTGCGGGTGTAGTTCAATGGTAGAACACCAGCCTTCCAAGCTGGATACGTGGGTTCGATTCCCATCACCCGCTTGTGCGATAGTGGCGTAGTTGGTAACGCGCGACCTTGCCAAGGTCGAGACCGCGGGTTCGAGCCCCGTCTATCGCTCTT
>NZ_JBCOMJ010000059.1:0-7090 GCF_040924225.1 Ruminococcus sp. RTP21484sp1_RTP21277st1_D2_RTP21277_210401
TTGCGCCGGCGAGTGAGCAATCACCATTGTCCGAGTGCGTCCGCCTTGAACAACTTTCAACACACTAAATAGCAAAACACCATATTGACAGCTTTGCAAAAAATGCATATAATAATATCTTAGCGAAAGCACAATTACACAAACTTCGTCTGCGCACCAGCAATACCTATTATATACGATTAGGGCTTGTACTGGTTTCGACGGGGGTTTTGAAGTTGTGGAAGCCATCCGCAGTCTCCCGAACTGCGTAATAACGGGAAATTCTAAATATAAACGCTGACGATCAGTTAGTAATGGCAGCCTAAGTGCTGCCCGTCAGTCCTGTTGCACTCACACTTCAGGAGTCTGGCGTCGACCTTGTGAGAAACCTTGCCGGGTAAGCTTTGCCCCGGTAGATGTATCATGAAGCTACTGAAGCAGTAAGCCTGTCGGTGGGCGTGCTGTGGAGGGAATGTTAATACAGCGACTGTGATGGGAGATGCCGCAAGGGATAGACTTTCGGACGCGGGTTCAATTCCCGCCAGGTCCATAGTGAAAACGCCGTATTTACGGCGTTTTTTCTTTTTCGTGTTGCATTTCGTGTTGCATAGTTGTGAAATGCGAATTAATTTTATCTGTAAATTTCTTTTGCTCATCGTTGATCACATTTCTGTATACAGCCTTTAGAACGGTATCTGTTTTCCATCCACCTCTTGCCATAATGTACTGATCCAGAATACCAATCGCGTGCATGATCGAAGCAGAGTAATGTCGGAGATCATGAAAACGGAATGGTATAACCATTCCTTCAAATGGACTTATTGATTGCTACAGTGCTGTTACAATATAAGCCTTTTATGTTTGGACTATTAAATTCATAGTCCATTACGTCTATACCGTCCGCGCAGGTCTGGTCTTGTAATTCCTCATATGTGCTCATGTAAACACCTCCCGCTTTAGTATATCTCAATACGTGTACAAAAATCTGTACAGTTGCTTCCACAAAAAGAAAATTGACAAATATTTCGGAGTGACATATAATATATTTAACAAGAGAACCGTTGGTCAGTGCACACCTGACCGCCGGATAAAGCATCAGCTAAAAATAGCGCCTTACTTTACCAGAGCAGGGGCGCTATTTTTTATGCGAAAAAGTAATAACAAGAGTTATGACTGCACAAAGCATAATTACAAAAGTAAATAAATCACTGTATGTAACCATCAGCACCAGCCTCCTTTCACAAAAGTGTCCGGCGGCTGACATAACACCCCAACAGTTCCCTGGGTAAATATATTATATTGTCAATGTACATTCTGGCAGATATGCCGATTATTTCCTTTTGTTTTTCACAAATTCAGCAAACTGGCGAATTTCATTCAATTCGTCTTCGGTGTATTCTTTGCCATCAAAATGAGCGGCAAGAGTGGTAAGTTCGTCATTAAGTCCGAGGAGAGTATCAGCAGAAACATTTAAGCAATCAGCAATTTTCTTTATTGTATTTACGTTTGGTTCTCTATTTCCACTCTCATATAATGAATATGTAGATTTTGCTACGCCAATATTTTCTGCCACTTCTTTCTGGGATAATCCAGATCTTAAGCGAGCTTCTTTTAAATTGTCATTAAAATTGTCACCCATAATTGGTACCTCCTGATAATTCGATTATAGTTGCATATTGAAAAAACTGTCAACAGAAAAGTTTGCAAAATGAAAAGAAAAGTATTGATAAATTTGCAAATAGAAATTATAGTATAATTTCAGTTTGCAAAACGCAAATAAGCGAAAGGAGGAAATGAGATGTTTAGAAATTTAGAAGCGGAACAAGCCAGATTTGGTTATACAAATCAGCAGATGGCAGACAAGTCAATGATGTTTGCAACTGACAACGAACCAAGAGAGAAAGGAGGTGACAACGATCGTAATGACGGTTATTTTTGGTTATCAGTGTCTTCGGTCGATTTGGAATTATCAGTACCTTCTTCAACAGGTGAGCATGTGTCTTGAGTCTGTGAATACTGTTTATGCAGCTCTTCGACAGTTTCTTTTAACTATGACATTTTTCTTGAAATATGTTAAGAGCACATAACTAAGTTCGGCACATAATTACGGTTATGTTCTTAAGCACATAACCGTAAAAACTGGCTGTTCTGTGACACACCAAACGGAGCCCAGGCCAGCGCTATTGTGTACACAATGGTAGAAATGGCAAAAGCCAATGGAGTAAACGTCTATCACTATCTTACCTATCTGCTGGAAAAACTGCCTGATGATTGGATGAGTGATGATGAATTAGAACTTCTGGCGCCATGGAACGAAACTGTCAAAGCTGAGATCGAACGTCGTGCAAACGAATCAAATCAATCATATGTGAATTGTCAAGGTGCTCCGGCTACTGAAAAGTAGTCGGGGATTTTTCTTACAGAGAATATTTAAATAAATATGATGTAAACAAAGACGCATGAGTGTGGAGTGTGTGATTGAGAAATTTCAGAAAAAGTGAAAATCAGTCAGGGCCCCCTTTGGGGAGTCCCTGACTAAATGTAGCTATTCCTCAAATTCCGCAATCACCACATACCCACTAAGCGGTGCCTTTTCCACACTGACAATGGTTCCTTCCTTTGCCTTGATTCTCTGTGAGTTCGGATAGCAGCCGGACATGGCTACAGCAGGCTCAATGATATAGCTGTAGTTCATGTAGGACTGATATTCCGTGATCTGAATCTTATCTCCCGGTTTCACCAGTCCCGGACGCTCCATTTTAAAACTTTCCTGACGCATGTGAATTCCCTCTTTTCAAAAATTGATTTATATTTTACACTGTACTTAGAGCGTGTTTGAAAAATCATTCCCGCAATCTGCACGCCCCACTTTGCGGGAGATTTCACCCGAATTCGGGCGCCGTAGCCCGCTACGGCGCCCTCATCCGAGCGAAATCTCCCACAAATTGTGACGCACATCTTGCAGAAAGCCTTTTTCAAACACGCTCTAGCATAGCACAAAACAGAAAAAAAGTCATCTGTCAGAAAATGTGCTGGCGTTCACAAAATCATCATACCCCTGTGTTAAGATACAGGTGAATCGTACAAAAAGGTATAAAAACCATGCGATAAATGAGGTTGACCAAAAAGGGAGGACAAGATATGGATACATTAAAAATCCTTGTAGTGGATGATGAAAGCCGAATGAGAAAGCTTGTAAAAGACTTTTTAACAAAGAAGAATTTTCAGGTGCTGGAAGCAGGAGATGGCGAGGAAGCCATGGATATCTTTTATAAAGAAAAAGATATTGCCCTGATCATCCTGGATGTAATGATGCCAAAGATGGACGGCTGGGAAGTATGCCGTGAGGTGCGCAAGAATTCCAAAGTGCCGATCATTATGCTGACAGCAAGAGGAGATGAGCGTGATGAGCTTCTTGGTTTTGACCTGGGTGTGGATGAGTATATTTCCAAGCCATTCAGCCCGAAGATCTTGGTAGCCAGAGTAGAAGCTATCCTTCGCCGTACCGGACAGACCGGAGCGGAAGATGTGCTCAGCGCAGGGGGAATTGTGATCGATAAGGCTGCCCATCTTGCAACAGTCGATGACAAGCCTATGGATCTTAGCTTTAAGGAATTTGAGCTTCTTACTTACTTTTTGGAAAATCAGGGAATTGCTCTTTCCAGGGAAAAAATCCTTAATTCTGTTTGGAATTATGATTATTTCGGAGATGCCAGAACCATTGACACACATGTGAAGAAATTAAGAAGTAAAATGGGGGATAAAGGTGAGTACATCAAGACCGTATGGGGAATGGGTTACAAGTTTGAGGTAGAGTGATGAAGAAATCAAAGAAGCCAAAGAAAATCCGCTCCATAAAGCACCAGATCACGTTTACATTTATAGGTCTTTTATTCCTTTCCATTCTCACGATTTCCATGATCAACGGAGCATTTCTGGAAAAATATTATGTGTCAAAAAAGACGGAAACTCTTCTGGAAGCAAGGGAAGTGCTGAGTCAGATCAACACGGATTCTATGACAGAGGACGATGTGGAAAGCGAGCAGGAAGAATTGTCTTCTGAGATCATTCAGGAAAGCTCCAGGAATAATCTGACCTGGGTGGTTGTCAATGAGGATAATACGAAATATCTGTGCTGGCCGGAGAATGAAGATCAGCTGAGAAGCAAGCTGTTTTTTGGCTATGCCAGTGATCTTGATATGGATAACGGAAAAGGCACAATTCTGAAACAGACAGATAACTGTGTGGTTCAGCAGGTACATGACCGTTTCGTTGGCATGGATTATGTAGAGTGCTGGGGAAAGTTTGACAACGGCAATTATTTCCTGATCCGAAGCCCTCTGGAAAGTATCCAGGAAAGCGCAAATATTTCCAATAAGTTTTATTTCTTTGTAGGAATTGTCATTATTGTTATAAGTGGAATGTGTATTATGGCAGTAACCAGAAAGCTGACCAGACCTATTTCCGAGCTGACGGAGCTTTCCCGTAAGATGACAGATCTTGATTTTGAAGCCAGATATAAAAGCAAGGCCGGCAATGAAATTGATGTGCTGGGAGATAATTTTAACAAGATGTCCAGTCAGCTGGAGCATACCATTTCCGAGCTGAAATCTGCAAACAATGAGCTGCAGAAGGATATTGAGAATAAGGTGAAAATCGATGAAATGCGAAAAGAGTTTCTGGATAATGTTTCCCATGAGCTGAAGACACCCATTGCTCTTGTGCAGGGGTATGCAGAAGGTCTGAAGGAGAACATTAATGATGATCCGGAAAGCATGGATTTTTACTGTGACGTCATTATTGATGAAGCTGCCAAGATGAATAAGCTGGTAAAGAATCTTCTTACGCTGAATCAGCTGGAATCCGGAAAAGACGCAGCTGTTATGGAGCGTTTTGACCTGACTGCATTGATCAAAGGCGTTCTTTCCACCATGGATATCATGATCAGGCAGAAAGAAGCCCGGGTGATTTTTAATGAGACAGAGCCTCTTTATGTCTGGGCAGATGAGTTTAAGACAGAAGAAGTTGTGACGAATTATGTAAGCAATGCCCTGCATCATCTGGATGGAGAAAAAATCGTGGAGATCAAAGTCCAGAAACAGGAAGACAGAGTGAAAGTAACGGTATTTAATACCGGAACCCCAATCCCGGAAGCCGATCTCCCGAATTTGTGGAACAAGTTCTACAAGGTAGACAAAGCACGTACCAGAGAGTATGGCGGAAGCGGAATCGGACTTTCTATTGTAAAGGCTATTATGGAAGGTATGAATCAGCAGTACGGTGTTCAGAACTTTGATAACGGGGTGGAATTCTGGTTTACCCTGGATCGGAAATAAAGTAAAAATAGTCAATCTTCAGGCTGGAAATCTGGTGCTTGAAAGAGAAGATAATTGTAATTTTTCATAAAAAAAGCAGTGCTGATCGGGAAAGACAATACAAACTAACAAAACAGGCGGCAGCATGGAATTAGCTCTTTGCAACCGCCTGTTTTTGCGTTATACTGTAAGAATATGAAAGTGTATGTTCAGCAATATTGTGCTTTGGGAAGGCAGTATTTGCTGATTAAAAGCATTTATATGATGGCAGAAAATGCTGCACACAATAGACGCAGTATTGACGAAAAACAGACAACAGGAGGAGCCCGAATGATAGCAATAATTGACTATGATGCAGGCAATATAAAAAGTGTGGAAAAAGCCCTTCATTACCTTGGAGAGGAAACTGTAGTTTCCAGAGATCCTCAGGTATTACTGAGTGCAGATAAAGTAATTCTTCCAGGTGTTGGAAGCTTTGGAGATGCCATGAATAATCTGAATAAATTCGGACTTGTTCCTGTGATCCGGGAGCTTACAGAGAAAGGAACTCCATTCCTTGGAATCTGTCTGGGTCTGCAGCTCCTTTTCGAATCCAGTGACGAAACTCCGGGAGTGGAGGGACTTGGAATTTTGAAAGGTAAGATCGTGAAGATTCCCCCGGCTCCTGGACTTAAAATTCCTCACATGGGATGGAATTCTCTTCACCTTCAGAATGATGGCCGCCTGTTTAAAGGAATTCCGGAAGAGACTTACGTCTACTTTGTTCATTCCTACTACCTTCAGGCAAAAGAACCTGAAATCGTGAAGGCGACTGCGCAGTATGGCGTAACTATTCATGCCTCCGTTGAAAAGGACAACATATTTGCCTGCCAGTTCCACCCGGAGAAGAGCAGCAAGTACGGTCTGAAAATACTGGAGAATTTTGCGAAGCTTGGAAAGGAGGCATGATCATGTTTACAAAGCGAATTATTCCCTGTCTGGATGTAAATAATGGACGAGTAGTGAAAGGTGTTAATTTCGTAGACCTGAAGGATGCTGGAGATCCTGTGGAAATTGCGAAAGCATACGATGCGGCAGGAGCTGACGAAGTAGTATTTCTTGACATTACAGCCTCCTGCGAACAGCGCGACACGGTAGTAGATATGGTTCGAAAAGTAGCAGCTAACGTATTCATTCCATTTACAGTTGGCGGCGGGATTCGTACTGTAGATGATTTCCGGAAGCTGCTCCGCGAAGGTGCAGACAAGATTTCTGTAAACTCCGCAGCCATTGACCGTCCGGAATTAATCCGTGAGGCAGCAGATAAATTCGGCAGCCAGTGTGTAGTAGTTGCCATTGACGCTAAGCGTCGTCCTGACGGCGGCTGGAACATCTATAAGCATGGCGGTCGTTTGGATACAGGCATTGATGCCATTGAGTGGGCGAAGAAAGCAGAAGCCCTTGGTGCAGGAGAAATCCTCCTTACCAGCATGGACTGTGATGGTACCAAGGCTGGCTACGACATCCCATTAACCCACGCAGTATCTGATGCCGTATCCATCCCGGTCATCGCTTCCGGTGGTGCCGGTACCCTGGAACACTTCTACGAAGGCCTTACCGACGGCGGTGCCGATGCAGTTCTGGCAGCTTCCCTGTTCCACTATAAAGAACTGGAAATTTCTCAGGTGAAGGATTACCTGGCTGAAAAAGGTGTTCCGGTAAGACGATAGAATATTAAAATTGCTATTTAGTGTGTTGGGAGGGTGAAAAGTTTTCAGGAGGGACGCATTTGGACAATGTGTATTACTCACTCGCCG
>NZ_JBCOMJ010000060.1:0-5759 GCF_040924225.1 Ruminococcus sp. RTP21484sp1_RTP21277st1_D2_RTP21277_210401
GACTCACGCAGAGGTAAAATGATTCCATTAGGATGTAACATGTATGTAGTTTTGAAGGTACAGTAAATGAGACGGTAACCATTTGGTTATCGTTTTTTTATTTGCTGAAACTATACTGCTGTGTTATCATGTTTATATAAAAAATATCTGTTTAGGAAGGAAGGGCATATGGGAAATCCTAATATTCCAGTAGGTATCTCTGATTTTAAAGAGATACGTGAGAATAATAACTATTATATTGATAAAAGCGGTTTCATATCTGAACTCCTAACCGATGGTGCAGCGAAAGTAACATTGATTACCAGACCGAGACGATTTGGGAAAACATTGGGCATGAGCATGCTCTACTATTTCTTTAATGTTCGAAATGAGAGTCAGAAATTATTTGAAGGGCTTGAAATTTCAAGAAATCACGAGCTTTGTGAAAAATGGTTGAATAAGTGGCCTACTATTTTTTTGACATTTAAAGATATAGATGGACTTGATTTTGCAAGTGCGTATGACCAGCTGGTATTTACCATCTCTGATTTGTATCAGAAATACAGTTTTTTGCTGGAAAGCGAAGAAATTGATGAAGAAGATCGTAAACGCTTTAAACTTCTGAAATCTGGTGAGGGAAGCAAAATTTTGGTTATCAGATCTCTTAGTCTGCTTATGCGTCTGCTCGAGAATTATTACCATAAGCAGATGATTTTGCTTATAGATGAATATGACGTTCCTATAGCAAAAGCCAGCAGCAAAGGATATTACCAGCAAATGCTGGAAATTATCAGAGGTATGATGAGTACTGCATTAAAAGATAATACTTCATTGAAATTTGCTGTTATCACAGGCTGTTTGCAGATTGCAAAAGAGAGCATTTTTACAGGGACAAATAACTTTGTTACAGATACGATTGCAAATACCGGATTCAATGAATATTTCGGATTTACCCAGCAGGAGGTCAACAAAATCCTGGAAGATACAGGGACAGTGCAGTATGCAAAGCAGATGAAGGAATGGTACGATGGATATCATATGGGAGAAATTGATGTGTACTGCCCGTGGGATGTTATGAATTATTTGCGGGAACTTCAGAGAAATCCCAAAGCGCAGCCAGTCAGTTATTGGAAAAATACCAGTGACAACGCAATTATCCGCTCTTTCATCGATTTTGCAGGCAATAGCATTACGGACAAAATGGAAACATTGCTTTCTGGTGGATATATTCTTCAGGATATTGATGAGAACCTGACTTATGATTATTTGCATTCATCCGAAAGTAATCTTTGGAGTATTCTTTACATGACTGGTTATCTGACAGAAGCGCGGATTTCAGAAGGGAAAACTGCATTTTCACCGGATACCAAAGCATTAAAGATACCAAATGCGGAAATAAGAGAAATTTTTGAAACTACGGTAATGAAATGGTTTGCTGACAGTGTGAAAAAATGGAATCGAACAGCGATTTTTCAGGCTCTCTGGAATCAAAAACCAGAAATTATAACTAGAGAAATGAATCTATTGCTGTGGAATACCATCAGTTATCATGATTATAAAGAAGACTTCTATCATGCGTTTCTCACAGGCATTTTTATGGGAGCTGGTGAACAGATTGAATCGAACAAAGAGCATGGATTGGGAAGACCAGATCTTGTGATTATTGATAAAGTCAATGGAAAGGTAGCGATTTTCGAAGTAAAATATTCGCAAAGCATGAAACAGTTAAATAAAGATTGTGATAAAGCACTGGCGCAGATGAAAGAGAGAAAGTATGCAGAGGATTATAAGGACAGGTATAAAGATATCTTTTGTTATGGAATCTCATTTTATAAAAAGGAATGTCTGGTGAAAATGCTGGAGTCTTAGAACCTGTTTAAACACGCTCTGGAAAAGGTGAGGAAGCATTCCCTCACCTTTTTCCAAGTTCCCAGAAAGCCACAGCACTTGCGGCAGCTACATTCAGGGAATCCACTTCATGGGACATGGGGATTTTTACGGTGTAATCGCAACCGGTGATGGTTGCATCCACCAGTCCGTCTCCTTCAGCTCCAAGGATAATCGCCAGTTTTTCTTCGGCTTGAAGGGCTGGGGCGTCAATGCTGATGGAATCGTTCCGAAGAGCCATTGCTACAGTTTTAAATCCGAGAGAGCGAAGCAGCTCCATTCCAGCTTCCGGCCAGGACACTTTTTTATGAAAATAAGTCCATGGAATCTGAAAAACAGTACCCATACTTACCCGGGTGGCTCTGCGGTAAAGAGGATCACAACAGCCTGGGGTGAGAAGAACCGCATCCATATGAAGCGCGGCAGCTGAACGAAAAATGGCTCCGATATTGGTTGGGTTCACTACATTTTCCAGAATGGCGATACGGCGGGCATTTTTGCAGATATCTTTCACAGAGGGAAGGTCCCGGCGAGTCATGGCACAAAGCATTCCACGGGTAAGTGCAAAGCCTGTAAGCTTTACAAGTACCTCATAATCTGCTGTATAAACCGGAATTCCCGGGAACTTTTGTAACAATTCTTTTCCTTCTTTTTCCAGATCCTTGTGTTGAACTAAAAAAGAAACCGGCTGATATCCGGCATTGGCCGCGCGTTGGATTACCTTTGGGCTTTCTGCGATAAAAAGTCCTGGTTTGGGCTCATAGAATCGTAGAAGCTGCACCTCCGGGATTCTGGCGTAAACATCCAGCTCCGGGGCAGTGAAATCTGTTATCTCAATTCGGTTACTCATTTCGTTTTCTCCTGTTTTTCAAGTGCTTTTTAAATGCTACTTGTTTGATAAAGCATTTTATTATCAGCATTATTATAAGGGAAAGACAGGTAAATTGCGATTCTTTTTTTAGCATATTTCTGCAATCGACACGCTCTAGCCCGGGAAAGGAAACGATATGAGAAAAATTAGAATTTTAGGGACTGCTGTTATTACCCGCCAATTGATGGGGAAAAGGATGTCACGTTTAAAATCATCCAGAATGCTCAGGCAGTTGAAACTCTTGACAGCCTTATGACGACACAGCAGTTCCGGTAATTTATGAGGGAAGATCAGAGAGTGAGAAAAAGTTCACATTGCGAACCGGCTTATCAGTTCGCGCAGCGGCTCATGCGCAGACGATAACTATTTCCGGAATACTGGATTATCTGCGAATAAAAAGGTAATTTCCTATTGAAATAATAGGAATTAGAAGGTATAATCTTCTGTAGAGTGATTTTGCATTTGCAGAATCACAGAGCAGGAGGAATGAAGATGAGAATATCCACTAAGGGTAGATATGCAATAAAGTTAATGCTTGATCTGGCTACCAATGACAATGGAGAGCCGATCCGGCTGAAAGATGTAGCACGTAGACAGGAAATTTCCGAGAAATATCTGGAGCAGATCATTTCCGTGCTGAACAAGGCCGGATATGTGAAGAGTGTCAGAGGACCACAGGGCGGCTATTTACTGCAACGCAGACCAGAGGAGTACACCGTGGGCATGATCCTCAGACTTACCGAGGGCTGCCTGTCACCGGTAGACTGTGTAGCACCGGATGGAGCCGGCTGTGAGAAAGGGGATGCTTGTGTTACCCGTATTCTCTGGAAGAAGATTGATGATGCCATCAATGAGGTGGTAGATAATATTACACTGGGAGATCTTCTGGACTGGCAGGCTGCAAGTGCAGATGATTATGTGATCTAAAGGTTACTGTTCACTGGTAACATTCCGCGAGGTGTTTTTTGTGAACAAAGTTCACAGAAAACCCGAGAGTTGCGGCGCGAAATCATGCAAAGCATGATTTCTGTGCATCGCGAAGCGTGTTACTGTGAACGGAGTGAACAGTAACAACAAATCGCTTACTGCTGCTATTTTTATAGCTGCATATGATAAAAATCATCTCGCTTCCGGCTTGGGCTGAGCAGGGACTTCTGCGTCAGTGCACTTGGAATTCTGCGCCTGGAAGGTGATAGTCACTTTGAATAAATCCCCATCCAGGTAAAGCTGGAATTTGCCGCCCTGGAGCTCAGTAAGACTTTTGGCAATGCTAAGTCCAAGCCCGCTTCCCTCGGTGCCACGGGCTACGTCACCGCGGACGAAACGCTCGGTAAGTTCCTCGGCAGCGAAATTTAACGGCTGGGCGGAAATATTTTTCAGGGTGAAAACCACCTGACCGTGGGCGTTCATTACTTCCGCGTAAACCCGGGTGTCTTCCATGGCATATTTTGTTACATTTCCGAAAATATTTTCCAATACACGCCACAGCCGCTGGCCATCTGCATAGATTACAGAAGGCTCATCTGGAAAATGTACCATCATGGTAAGATGGTGTTCTTCGAAACGCTCCTCGAACTCTCCGATTACCTGATGGAGCATTTCTACGAAATCAAGATTATTCATGTTCAGTGTCAGATTTCCGGTGCTGGCCTTGGAGGCTTCTACCACATCCTCTGTGAGTACTTTCAGCCGGGCTGCCTTGGCTTCCAGAATATCCAGATATTCCAGAACCTTAGGATCTGTAAAATTCTCACGTTTCAGAAGATCAATGTAGCTGATAATGGAAGTCAGCGGGGTCTTCAGATCGTGGGAAACGTTGGTGATCAGCTCGGTTTTCATTCGCTCATTTTTCACACTGTTTTCTACAGCTGCGTCAAGACCGCTTCCAATGTTATTAATATATTCTGCAATATGTTTATCATCGCCCCAAAGCCGTTCCAGAGGAATTTTATATTGCAGGTTTCCATTGGAAATTTCTCTCAGTCCTTTTATAATCTGTTCTCTGCTGCAGGCTTTTGTAATAACATATAGCAGTATCAAAAGATCAGCCAGACAGCTGAAGAAAAAGAACAGCTGCATGCTGCCAAGTAAGGGACCACAGATTATATATTTGATGAAAAGAAAGCAAAGAAAAGCGAAGGTTGCTTTCAGTCTGGCAGCAGTGTTTCTGGAGTAGAGATCAGCAAGGGCGTGAAGCTTGTGACTGGCTGAATGAATCAGTCTGGAGGTCAGGACAAGAAGACGGCGCAGGATGCTGTTTTTCCAGAGCTGCTTTGCCTTGATCCGCCGTACCAGGCTAAGGTAGCCAATCTGGAACCAGAATAAAGTGTAAAGCCCCAGAATCATAAGCTTCAGCAACAGACTCACATCAAGGAGCGATGTGGCACGCAGTCTGCCAATCTGATAGTCTGCAAAGGACAGGCATTGTAAAAGGAGTACCAGGACAGGAAACCATGCAAGCAGAATCAGTCCTGCAGAAAGCTCGGTTGGCCAGCGGTCAAAAAAGCAAAGGTGCAGCTTTTGGTCGCTGTTTTTTCTTCCGGCAATTGCTGTTAGCCATACAAACGCAGCCAGGAAAAGAAAGCCGCACAGCAGGAAGAAAAGAAATACCGGCTTCTGATATCTGGAATAGTTTTCAAAAAATGTTTTGTCAGTGGCAAAGGTATCGGAAACAGGAAATGCCTGATCCACATAGGCGGCAAAGATGAAATTGCTGTTTACTGCTGGCAGCAGGGAGTTTGCCACCTCCTTCCAGGAGTCGCAGGTAACATTGTTTCCGGGGAAAGTATTGTATTTCCTGAGCCCTGCCAGGTTGCTGGTAAATCCATCTGGTTGATATTGGATAAGAACATAGGAAATACCATTTATAGATTTTAAAAGATCTGTCAGTTTTGTGCAATAATCGATGGTGCCCCCCATATTGTCAGCTGTAGGATTTTCTATGGCTGAATCAACGTGTGTTACACTGCGTTCCAAGGTATAGCCCAGCTGGGCTTCCAGCTTGCTGTCATTGGAAATAACC
>NZ_JBCOMJ010000061.1:0-5284 GCF_040924225.1 Ruminococcus sp. RTP21484sp1_RTP21277st1_D2_RTP21277_210401
CGAGGTAGATAGGGCAGGGGTGGAAGTGCAGTAATGCACGGAGCTGACTGTTACTAATAGGGTGAGGGCTTGACCAAGAAATGAGAAAGGCAGTTATAAAGTGGCTGCCAGACTCACGCAGAGGTAAAATGATTCCATTAGGATGTAACATGTATGTAGTTTTGAAGGTACAGAACGGAAACGGTAGCCGGTTGGTTATCGTTTTTTTGTTGTCTTTTCTTTACTTTTACTCTATTTTTTTTCTTTATATTCTGTTAAAATATTTTTTAAATCAATTCATAAAATGATATGAGTGTCAAAAGGTCTTTTGCCACTCATTTGATACCTCGGATTGCGACCCAGCTACGCTGCTCCCGCAATCATCCAAATATTCGAAATCCGCTGATTTACTGCGTAAATCGCTACTTTCTCATATTTGGCGTGTCCCAAGTTCAAACACCTTATCGTGCAAGCACGAACGGCTTTTTGACCTTTTGACACTGGTATCATAAAATAACAGGTAACAGAATAGGAAGAAATAAGATGAAATCAACTAGAAACAGATCCAGACTGGCAGATCAGGGAACAAAAGAAATGCTGCCAGTTATTTTTTCTCTTGCGTGGCCAACTATGCTGGAACAGCTGATGCAGACTGCAGTACAATATATGGACACTGGTATGGTAGGCGTTTTGGGAACAAGTGCAACGGCCGCTGTTGGAGCTACCAGTACAGTAAACTGGCTGATTGGAAGTACGATTTCTGCGATCAGCATAGGATTTCTGGCATACATATCCCAGTCAATCGGAGCAGGAAAAAAAGAACAGGCAAAAAAAGCTTCAGGACAGGCTGTGCTGACAGTTGTGATCGTAGGAATATTTTTTACAATTCTGACAATGGGACTGAGCAGTAAAGTCCCTGTTTGGATGCAGGTAGATCCTTCTATTCAGAAACTGGCATCCAGCTATTTCCTGATCCTCTATGCACCGATGCTTTTTCGAACTGCGAACATTATTTTTGGAACTGTCCTGAGGGCAGTGGGCGATACCAAAACCCCTATGCAGGTAGGAGTTGCCTTTAATGTTATTAACATTGTACTGAACTTTTTTCTTATATATTCCACCAGAACTGTGCTGATTGGTGGAAAAGAACTGGTGATCCCAGGCGCGGGATGGGGCGTTCAAGGTGCAGCAGCTGCGAGTGCTATAGCTTATACCATTGGAGGTATTGCAATTACGGTTAAATTATGGAAGCATACTGATATATCTCCAAAGGGTCAGAGCTTCCTGCCGGATTCTGCAGTTCTGCGCCCTTGTCTGAAGGTGGCTGTTCCAAATATGTTTCAGCGATTTGCCACGTCCCTTGGATATGTGGCATTTGCATCCATGATCAATTCTTTGGGCGAGACTGCAACGGCAGCCCATACTATTGCCAATACAGTAGAATCTGCTTTTTATATTCCAGGATATGGAATGCAGACAGCAGCGGCTACTCTTGCAGGAAATGCTCTTGGAGCCAATGACAATAAAAAACTCAACAGCCTTGCCAAGGCAATTGTGCCGTTGGAAGTGGGACTGATGGTTATTTCCGGAAGTCTGCTGTTTATTTTTGCGCCGATATTGATCAGGCTGTTTTCATCAGATGCGCAGGTTATCCGTCTGGGAAGTACGGTACTTCGTATGGTTGCTGTTTCCGAACCGTTTTATGGTGTACCTATTGTGATCGAGGGCATGATGCAAGGTGTGGGGAAAACAGTAACTCCCTTTATTTTCAATGTAGCGGGAATGTGGGGTGTAAGAATTCTGGGGACTTTTATCTGCATCCATCTTCTTGGACTGGGACTTGTGTCTGCCTGGGGATGCATGATAGGTCACAATATGCTTCTTTTTGTTTTATTCACTTTACATTATTTCAGCGGCAGATGGAACCCTATGAATAAAACAAAAGTATCCTTCCAATACAAGACTTGTAAAAAGTGACCAAAAATCACAAGCTTGACAGCAGAATATATAGGCTTTATACTGAAAAATAATGAATAAAAGCCGTCACGGCTTGAAATGGATGACGTTAATATGGAAAAAAGCGTGAAAGACAATCCTGAATACAAAATGAAACGGCAGGGAATGATCATCGGACTGGTCTGTCTTGCTGTGATGGTGTTTCTGACGATTTTTCTTATGAGCAGATATCGTCAAAGAACAGAGAAGATTTTTACAGAGCTTATGGAGGAATCACTTTTATCCACCCATTCGGAAGCACTGACAGAAATGGAGAATTTCCTGGCTGGTTCAACTGGAGCAGATAAGGTGGAGGAAGCCTGGGAGGCTCTGAACGAGGACGAGGGGAATGTGCTTCACTATGTGTGCAATTCAGATGGGAAAATCCTGGCAGGAGATATGCGGATTTTTGACATTGAATATACGGTGGCGACAGTGCTTCATTCGCAGCATGTGAAGGATAACAGTATTTCCCAGGTGGAAAAGTCCCTTAAAAAGCTGACCTATGGAGCACCCCATATTTTCACGGAGCTTGAGAAAACGGATATCTATCTGGTGGCATCCAAGTTGGAAGGCAGAGACTGTATTCTGTTTTCAGAATATCGTTCCGCCAAAATGAAGAATTATAAAGCAGTGCTCATCAATGGAAACCGCATGATTATTTTTACGCTTCTTGGATGCGCGTTGATCATGCTGCTTTTTACAGTACGATTCTATATGAAGCAGCAGAAGAAAGTGATGAAAGGTCAGGCAAGGTACGACATTTTGTCGGAGTTTTCGGACACAGTTCTTTTTGAATATGACTGCCTGGAAAAAACACTGGTATTTACGCCAAATATAACCACTTTATTTGGACTGAAGGAAATCGGTCCGATCAGGCCTTTTGACAATGACACAGATTTCACAATGGTTCATCCAGATGATGTGGCGAAGGTAAAGGCACTTCTTTCCTCAATTGGTGATAATTCTGATGAGATTGATGATTTTGTAATCCGTTTTAAGGATAAGAACGATAATTATCGTTGGGTGCGATGGATGGGCCGTCTGATACGAGGCCGTCTTGGTACACCACAGGCATTTCTGGGCAAGATTTCTGACGTTCAGGATGAGATGACCAGAGAACAGGATCTTCGTGAAAAAGCCTCTGTTGATGGTCTTACAGGTGCTCTGAACCGCAAGGCTGCAGAGCAGAAAATCAATACGCTTATGCAGGATAAAGAGTGTAAAGGTTACCTGCTTATGCTCGATATTGATGATTTTAAGACGGTAAATGATACAATGGGGCATGCAATAGGTGACCTTGCATTGATTACTTTGGTAAAACTTTTGAAGGAACATTTCCGTAGGGAGGATATTGTCGGTCGTCTTGGCGGTGATGAATTTATTGTGTTTATGACAAATACAGAGCTTGCTTCGGCTGTTGAAGCAAAAGGTGCGGAAATTCTTGATATTCTGGCAAAGTCAGAGACTACACCACATTTTACCGTGAGTATAGGAGCGGCGGCTTATCCTGCAGCTGGAAACGACTATGAAAGCCTGTATCTGGCGGCGGATAACGCAATGTATGCTTCAAAGAAATCCGGTAAGAACAGAATTTATGTAGATAATGGTCAGCAGAAAAAAGAATGACCATAAAAAGGTATCGCTTTGAGACTAAAGGAAGGTGACAAAAATGCGGTTACAGATTGTACAGGATGCATTAAAAAAGAAGAATATCAAATACGAATATACAGAGATTGATGGCTGCGGAAGTCTTGATTTTCTGTTTCGAGGATTGAAATTCCATGTGTGGGAGTATGAGGACCGTGTCTGGGGGGCAGAGACAAATATTTATGAAGCAGGACGCAGTCAGGATATTGAGGGCAACTATGAAGAGGTCATTGCCAGAGAGATTTTATCATGGCCCGATATGATGCCAGGAAGTTGAGGAATGGGATGAAATACGAGATCAGCAATGAATATCTTAAAGTGAAGGCCGACACAGAAGGTGCTATTTTGTGGTCCGTGACAGATAAGGACGGATTTGAGTATATCTGGCAGGGAGATGACAGATACTGGAACGAGCATGGTGCCAATCTTTTTCCCTATATTGCCAGATTATGGGAGAAATCCTACATATTTCAGGGGAAGACGTATCATATGGATATTCACGGTTTTGCCAAGGATTCTGTTTTCTCCTGTGAGAAAGCAGGGGAGAATGAACTGGTGTTTGCAATGGAAGATACCAGGGAAACTTTGGAACAGTATCCATTTCATTTTCGTTTTGAGATCCGATATCTGCTTGAGAAAAATACTTTAAAAGTTTTCTATTCGGTAAAAAATAAGGATGAGAAAACGATGTATTTTGGAATCGGCGGTCACCCGGGATTTAATATTCCGATGGAAGAGGGACTTTCCTTTGAGGATTATGAATTGGAATTTTCTAGGGCATGTGAGCCGCAGCGCATTCTTTTTTCACAGGAGTGTTTTGTGGAGGGGAAGGAGTCCTATGAACTTTTGGAGGGCAGACGGATTCCTCTTCGTCATAATCTTTTTGATGAAGATGCTATTGTGCTGGAGAAAACCTCTGGAGAGGTTCTGCTTCACAGTACGAAGGGCAAAAAGGCAGTGAAGGTATCTTATGTGGATATGCCTTATGTCGGTTTCTGGCATATGCCCTGCATGGATGCTCCTTATGTTTGCATTGAGCCGTGGTGTTCCCTTCCATCCAGACAGGGAATTACAGAAAATCTGGAGGAACAGAAGAATCTTATTTCACTGGAAGCTGGCAGGGAGTGCCAGATTTCCTGGACCATGGAAATTCTCTAGAGCGTGTCTGAAAAAGGCTTTCTGCAAGATGTGCGTCACAATTTGTGGGAGATTTTGTCTGGATGAGGGCGCCGTAGCGGGCTACGGTAACCGAATTCAGGCAAAATCTCCCGCAAAGTGGGGCGTGCAGATTGTGGGAATGATTTTTCAAACACGTTCTAAAACGTGCAGATTGTGGGAATGTTTTTAAATACTCGCAAGGAAGGCAGGGGATGTAATATGAAAAAGAAGCAGGGGGCGAACTGCGAATATTGTGTAAACTATTCTTACGACGATGATTACGAGTGCTATACTTGTGATATGAACCTTGACGAAGATGAGATGTATCGTTTTATTACAGGAACCTATCACGATTGCCCTTATTTCCGCATGGGGGACGAGTACAGAGTAGTAAGAAAACAGATGTAAAAAAATTAAAATTACTATGTCAAGCGTTTTTGAAAATGTCCTAAAATAATTGAAGTATTAGCCCCGGCTTTTTGCTGGGGCTTGTTATATTGAT
>NZ_JBCOMJ010000062.1:0-4628 GCF_040924225.1 Ruminococcus sp. RTP21484sp1_RTP21277st1_D2_RTP21277_210401
GTATAATCTTCCCACGAAACATCAGAATATGCCGGGATTCCATGCGACGCTGTTCCAGGGTTCCTTCTTCTGTGTACTGGGCAATTTTGTTTTCTATGTACTTACGGGACTGCATAGTTTTCAGAGATGATCTGGACGTATAAATCTGCTCATAATTTTCATTCGCAATTATAGTCTCAAATTTTTCTTTCTGATAATCACCAAGTGTTTCTTCGTCGTCCTCGCTAAGTTCCTCAAGATCCATGTCATGAATATCTTCATACAGCTGACGCATGATTCTGGCCTTTGATGAAGTATATATGGGATAACAGCACACACTATACAGAATGACTGCCAGTGCAAAAGCAATAATCTGAATCCACAGTGCTTTCCCATTTCTCCAGAAATCTTTTTTAATTTTCATGGATGTCCTCCCCGAAGATGTAGCCCACGCCGTAAACAGTCCGGATATAATTGCAGCCTTCTCCAAGTTTTTTCCGCAGCTGCTTCACCAGAGTATCAATGGTCCGCACATCACCTGCATAATCGTATTCCCACACCGCATTCAGTATGGTATCTCTGGGCAGAACAATTCCCGGATGCTCCATGAAATAAACTATCAGATCAAATTCTTTCCTGGTGGTGGGGATATGCTGCTCTTTGTAAAATAAAAGCTGTGCATTCACATCTGCCTGCAGATCGTTGTATTCCACCATAGTCCGCAGCTTCCCGGCACGCTTCAGCACCGCCTCAATGTGCATTTTCACAAGAGCCAGAGTAAAGGGCTTGGTGATATAATCGTCTGCACCTTTCTCAAATCCGCTCATCTGGTCTGCCACGGCCGACCTTGCAGACAAAATAATAACCGGAACCTCCGATATTTTCCTGATTTCTTTCAATACGGTATATCCGGAAATATCCGGCAGCATAAGATCCAGAAGGATCAGATCCACCTTCTGCTTATTCTGGCAAAAATATTCCAGGGCTTTGTTCCCGGTCAGTGCTGTCTCTACTTCATAGTTCTGAATCCTCAGAAAGTCAGAAATCGTCTGTGCTAATTTCGGTTCATCCTCTACAACAAGAATCTCTATTTTTTTCACGGCTCTTTCCTCTCTCTTAAAGCCTGTCCCATAAGGCTTTCTGTATTTCAAACAGGCTCTTGTAATCCATTGCGGTTTCCCATCAGACAGAAGCCGCAATTTATTTAATATAGTATCATGTGATTTTGATGGAAATATGAGAAAATAAGTTTTCTTTTGACGCAGAAAAATAAAAATGCCACAAAATCACCACTTTCCGTGACTTTGCGGCATTTTTTTTAGCAACCACTTCCAAATTCTATTTTCTCATGGCTCCCTAAAGGACCTCTATCTGGCAGGCTTTCATCGCTTCCAGCGCCCGCTCATGACTCTCCGGTGTCACTCCGGCGCAGCAAAGAGAGTCTACCATGATCGGTACCTCCGGCAAAAATGCTTTCAGCAGCATAGCATTGGAAATCACACAGATATCTGTGCAAAGCCCTACCAGTGTAATGCTGTCAATGGTCTCTGATTTATTAAATTCTTTCAGGACTTTTCCCAGAGTTTCGCTGCCAAAGGTCGGCTTGTCAATGGGTCCGGACTCCAGGAGCTCTGCGATCTCCTCCCGGATCTCCCAGCCATAGGTGCCGCGGATGCAATGCTCTACAGGAAGCATTCTGCCTTCTTGGGTCTGCAGATAATCCCCGCCGTGAGTATCCCTGGTCGCCAGCACAAGACCATTGAAATTCTTCACTCTGTCCACCACATTAGGCACAATCGCTTCCGCCTCCGGTGTGCCAAGCGCTCCGTCAATAAAATCATTCTGCATATCGATCACAACTAAAATATCCATATTTTCCCCCGTACTTCACATGTTTTTTGACAGAATTTTTCTCAATTCATCCCAAACACCACATATTTTTGTAAAACTTATTTAAATTAACTATACCACTTTATTGGAATTTCGTATACCGAAACGGTCAGATTTCTGAAAGATTTTAAAAATTTTTCCAACCATTATGAATAATAATGTTTTGATGAATCTTTTCATATATAGTATAATACAATTAATAATCACAAAAATTAACACCACTCACATACAAGGAGAATTACCATGACCAAGGAGAAATCACCTGCCCGCCAGGGACCAAGATACATTTTCTATTTTCTGATGCTCGCCATTCTTGGATGGTTCATTTTCATGCAGTTTTTCGGTGCTGATGAAAGAACTGTCAGTGGAAACTCTCCGTCCCTCCTCTATCCCGGAACCTTTACCTGGGAAAAGTCTGACGGCACCACTGAAGAAATCACAGTTCCCGGTTCCTATGATGTTCCCGCAGGCGAAACCATGGTCATCACATCTACCCTTCCGGCAGATTTTGATGCCTCATCTATAGCGATTCGTTCCTCCCTGCAGGACATAAACATCTACATAGACGGCACCTTAAGAGAGCAGTATAGCACCAGTAAAACCCGTCTGATTGGGAAAAATTCCGCCAGCCGTTTCATTTTCTGCTCCACCTCCCATGAAGATGCCGGAAAGGAGCTCCGCATTGAACTGACCACCTACACCTCCAACTATTCCGGTGTTGTGAACCAGATTTTCTGCGGAGATAAAGCTGACATCTGGCAGCTGATCTTTAACCATTACGGACAGGCCACTTACATCGCATTTTTCACCCTGTTTGCAGGACTGACCACCATTCTTTTCAGCCTTACCCTTGGTTTTGTGTACCACACAAGCTTTGACATGGAATATCTTGGCTGGTGCATGATAATGGGAGCAACCTGGATGCTGGGTGAGTCCAAGATCCGCCAGCTGCTGATTCCAAACTCATCTGCCCTGGCTTCCTTATGCTTCGTTATGATCCTTCTTGGACCGATTCCCCTTCTGCTTTATGCAGACAATGTACAGAATGGGCTTCACCGCAGACTTTATCATATTGTAATCGGAATCTCCCTACTGGATTTTACAGTCTGCTCTATTCTGGCCATAGCAAATATTGCAGACTACATTGAAACCCTCCCCCTGGGACAGATCATACTGATAGGTACATTCCTGATGGTGTTTATCCATCTCTGCCTCTACATCCGCCACAGAAAAAAAGCCTCAGACCATCTTCTGCTCCTGGCTCATTTGCTCGTTTTGCTTTGCGTTGCAGCTGAATGCGTCTCTGTATATTTTGTCACATCCCTGTCCGGTCTTTTTATCGGCATTGGAATGCTCATTCTGCTGTTTGTCAACATTGTCCGAACTCTTCGAAGCATTCAGCATATAGAGAATGCGCGCCAGCAGCTGGAGCTGGAACACAAACAGAAGCAGACAGAGAACCTTTCCCTGCAAATGATGCAGACTTTGTCCACCACCATCGAGGCTAAAGACGAATACACCCGCGGACATTCCTACCGGGTTGCAGAATATGCCGCACTTATTGCAGCCGAACTTGGATGGTCTTCAGAGGAAATCCAGCAGTTAAAGCATGCCGCTTACCTTCATGATATTGGAAAAATTGGTATTCCGGATCTGATCTTAAACAAGCCCTCCAGACTTACAGATGACGAGTATAATCTGATAAAAAAACATACCGTCGTCGGTGCAGAAATACTGAAGGATATTACCTTTGTCCCTCATATTGTTGAAGTGGCCAGAAATCATCACGAACGGTATGATGGAAATGGATATCCAGACGGGCTTTCCGGTGTCGAAATTCCCATTCATGCACGCATCACCGCAATGGCAGACAGCTATGATGCCATGAATTCCCGCAGAATTTACCGAAATGCACTTCCTCCGGAAATGATCCGGGAGGAAATCAGTAAGAACCGCGGGAAACAGTTTGATCCGGAAATTACAGATGTATTTTTAAAGCTATTAGATGAAAAGCGTGTTGTTCTCCACAATATCCGCACACAGGAAATAACAGCTCCACCAGAGGCTGACCACACCATTAACAAATTCATTTCAGAAGTAGTCAGCACCATAAAGAACCAGGAGGATTCAAAGAATTATGATTTCCTGACCGGTCTTCCTATGAGAAGCCTTGGAGAGCGGCTTATTGCAGAATTCATGCAGGAACATAACGGCTGTCTTATTTTCCTTGATATGGATAATCTGAAAAAAATCAATGACGTTTATGGACACATGGCCGGTGACCGCGCCTTAAGGAATCTGGGAACCCTGCTTTCACGCTATACAGCCAACGGTATTGCCTGTCGTCTTGGTGGAGATGAATTTCTTCTGTTTCTGCCAGACATAAGTGCTGAAAATGTGTCGAAACTAACGACACGGCTTTTCCACCACTTCCATTCCATCGCAGAAGCTGATCCTGAAATCAAAGATGCTGCTCTGTCTGCCGGTTTGTATATGTGCACTACCAGCGATACCTTTGCAGACTGTTATTCCAAAGCAGATAAGGCATTATACAATGTAAAGCAAAATGGTAAAAATCACTTTTCCTTTTATCATCAGATCAGTCATTCCTCTTCCGATTCACCAGGTACTGCCAGGGATCTTCAGCAGGTGGCAGACGCGCTTCGCAAAAGTGGCAGCTATGCACAACATCATAAACTTAAGAAAAAAATGGAAAGGAATCTGTTCGCAGGTTCCTTTCATTGTGTTAAAATATAGGC
>NZ_JBCOMJ010000063.1:0-4526 GCF_040924225.1 Ruminococcus sp. RTP21484sp1_RTP21277st1_D2_RTP21277_210401
GTTGGTACCCTGAAAGCCGCGGCTGACCAGGCGAAGATCCAGACACCGGCCATTATTGTGGTAGGAAAGGTCTGCACTCTGGCAGATGATTTTGCCTGGTATGAGAAATTACCTCTGGCAGGCTGGAAGATCCTTGTCACCCGGCCAAAGGAGAATATTTCCAGAACTGCGGCCCTTCTTCGGGAGAAAGGTGCAGAAGTACTGGAACTTCCATCCATCAGTATTATCCCTCTGGAGGATCAGAGCAGACTGTACCAGGCCTTTTCTCATATCCGCAGCTATGACTGGCTGGTATTTACAAGTCCTGCAGGCGTGGAAGTTTTCTTCAGGCAAATGGAGAAAAAGAAGATCGACCTGCGTTCTCTTGGAAATGCAAAAATCGCGGTGATCGGTGAGGGCACAAAGAAGAAGTTTCTGGAAAGAGGAATCTATCCGGATTTCATGCCTTCTGTTTATGATGGAAATACCCTTGGAAAAGAACTTGGCGCTCTTTTAAATGGAACAGAAAAGATTCTGATTCCAAGAGCCTCCCTTGGAAACAGGGAGCTGGCAGAAGAACTGAAAAAAACAGGTGCACAGGTGGATGATGTTCCGACTTATGAGACCGGATATGTAAGCAGTCCTCTTATTAATGAGAAGAAAGAATTTGAAGAGGGCACCATTGACCTGGCTGTATTTACCAGTGCTTCCACAGTGAAAGGCTTTGTGGAGAGTACCAAAGGACTTGATTATTCCAGGGTTCGTGCTGCATGTATTGGGAAACAGACTCGTGCAGCGGCGGATTCTTATGGAATGCAGACATATATGTCAGAAAAAGCAACCATCGACAGTCTGATCGAACTGGTTGAGACACTGAAGAGGAGTGAAGAAAAATGGAACTGATTAAGAGACCTAGAAGATTAAGGGGCAGTGCAAATTTGCGAAAAATGGTGAGAGAGACCAGAATGGACAAATCTTCTCTTATCTATCCGCTGTTTGTAATGGAAGGAAATGGAATCCAGGAAGAGATTCCTTCCATGGAAGGGCAGTACCGTTACAGCCTGGACCGTCTTCCCTATAAGCTGGAGCAGTTGGAAAAAGCAGGAGTAAACAGCATTATGCTTTTTGGAATCCCGGATCATAAGGATGAAGTCGGAAGCGGCGCTTACGCTCAGGATGGTATTGTACAGAAGGCACTTCGGGAAGCAAAGAGCAGATTTCCAGAGATGTATTATGTGACAGATGTGTGTATGTGTGAATATACCTCTCACGGTCACTGCGGCGTTCTTTGCGGCCATGATGTTGACAACGATAAGACATTGGAGCTTCTGGCAAAAACAGCTCTGTCTCATGCGCAGGCTGGCTCTGATATGATCGCGCCTTCCGATATGATGGACGGACGTGTAGCTGCCATCCGTAAAGAACTGGATCTGGGCGGTTATACCAATATTCCAATCATGTCTTATGCGGTGAAATACGCTTCTGCGTTCTATGGCCCGTTCCGTGATGCAGCCGGAAGTGCTCCTGCTTTTGGAGACCGCAAGAGCTATCAGATGGATTTCCACAATAGAAGAGAGGGAATGAAAGAAGCTCTTATGGATATTGAAGAAGGCGCTGATATTATTATGGTGAAGCCTGCCATGTCTTATCTTGATATGGTATCTGAGATCTCCAAGGCTGTGAATGTTCCGGTAGCTGCCTATAGTGTAAGTGGTGAGTATGCCATGGTGAAGGCGGCGGCAAAGATGGGCTGGATCGACGAAGAGCGGATCATTGGAGAAATGGCTGTGGGAGCTTATCGTGCAGGTGCCCAGATTTATATCACTTATTTTGCAGAAGAAATTGCAAAAATGATGGAGGAAGGGAGAATCGGATAATGACAAAGTCTGAGAAGCTTTTTGAGAGAGCGGTAAAAAGAATCCCTGGCGGTGTAAACAGTCCGGTGCGTGCATATGGCGCTATTGGAGAAGCACCGAGATTTATTGAACGTGCAGAAGGCTGCTATATTTATGATGTAGATGGCAACCGCTATATTGATTACATAGATTCCTGGGGACCAATGATCCTGGGACACAATTTTCCTGCAATACGGGAAAGTGTTCTGAAGGCCTGTGAAAAAGGTCTGAGCTTTGGATGCGCTACAGAGATCGAAGTGAAAATGGCTGAATTTATCTGTGACAGAATCCCGCATGTGGATATGATCCGAATGGTCAATTCTGGTACAGAAGCTGTTATGAGTGCAATCCGTGTTGCAAGAGGTTATACGGGGAAAAATAAGATCATCAAATTTGCAGGCTGCTATCATGGACACAGTGATGCCATGCTGGTAAGCGCAGGTTCCGGTGTGATGACAAGTGGTGTGCCGGACAGTGCCGGTGTTCCAAAAGGCTGTACAGAGGATACTATGCTGGCAGCTTACAACGATCTTGGCAGTGTGGAGACTCTTTTTCAGCAGGCAGATGGCCAGGTGGCAGCAGTGATCGTGGAAGCAGTTGGAGCCAACATGGGTGTAGTTCCGCCAAGGGAAGGATTTCTGCAGGGACTTCGCGCTCTTTGCGACCAATACCATGCCCTTCTTATTTTTGATGAGGTGATCACCGGATTCCGACTTGCATTTGGCGGCGCAGCACAGTATTTTGGTGTAACACCGGATCTGGTTACTTATGGAAAAATCATTGGTGCCGGAATGCCGGTAGGTGCATATGGCGGAAGAAGAGATGTGATGGAATTGGTTGCTCCGGCAGGAAAAGTATATCAGGCAGGTACTTTAAGCGGAAATCCGGTAGCTATGGCTGCCGGGCTTACCCAGCTGAAATATTTGTATGACCATCAGGAAATTTACACGGAACTGGAGAAAAAGGGAGAGCTTCTCTACGGTGGAATGGGAAAAATCGTGAAAGAAAAAGGTCTGAATTACCAGATGAATTATGTGGGCTCTCTTGGAAGCCTGTTCTTTACGGGACAGCCTGTTGTAGATTATGTTTCTGCAAAATCTTCTGACACAGTGGCATTTGCAGAATATTTCAAAAAAATGCTGAATATGGGAATTCATATGGCTCCGTCCCAGTTTGAAGCCATGTTCCTGTCAGCGGCTCATACAGATGAAATTATTATGGAAACTCTGGATGCAGTAAAGCTTGTTCTTTGAAAATGTGTGTGGTATAATTTAGACACAATTACATAAAAGAAACCAGAATACGAGTTGCTGTAATAAAATGCGGCTGTAATAAATGAACCGTGGCAGAGGATTTACTGATATAGAGAATGCAGTAATATTCAGAGCTGCACAGTGACCCGCTACGCTGTAAAAAAGATCGGAAGAACAGCGTGAACGGACGGTTTCCAGAAAGAGACTGTAGGAGGCTAGACAAATGGGTAAGAAATATGTGGCTTATGTAGGAACCTATACTCACGGAACCAGCAAGGGAATTCAGGTTTATGACGTGAACCTGGAAGAAGGTACTCTCACAGAGAGAAGTGAAGTGGAAGTAAGTAATGCGTCTTATACTGCGGTATCCAAGAATGGAAAATACCTTTATTCTATCGAGGATGAGGGCGTTGCGGTATTCAAGCGTGATCATAATGGCGATTTGGCACGTATCAACAGCGTGGATATTGATGGCATGAGAGGTTGTTTCCTTGCTACAGACGTAGATGGCAAATATCTTTACGTAGCAGGTTATCACGATGGAAAGGTAACCGTTGTACACACTCATAAGGATGGACGTCTTGGAAGTGTTATGGACGGTGTTTTCCACACTGGTCTTGGAAGTGTTGCAGAGCGTAACTTCCGTCCTCACGTAAACTGTGTACGTCCTACTCCGGATAATAAATATCTCTGCGCAGTAGATAATGGAATTGACCAGATCAAGGTTTACCGGATCAATAAGCGCACAGATAAGCTGGAGCTTGTTGATATTGTCCGCTGCCCGAGAGAGAGCGGACCGCGTATTATCCGTTTCAGCGCAGATGGACGTTATGCATATGTTCTGTTTGAGCTGAGCAATGAGATTAAAGTGTACAGCTACAATGGAGAGGGTGATACTCCGGAGTTTGAGCTGCTTCAAAGTGTTTCCACCCTTGCGAAGAAGGAAGACGGAAGCGTATCTCATAATGCCGCATCAGGTCTTGCTCTTGCACCGGATGGCAAGCATTTATTCTGCACTACAGCAGGTGAGAATACAGTAGGTATGTTTGAGGTAGATGGTGAGACTGGTCTTCTGGATCGTAAATTTGTTCTTCCTGTAAGTGGTGATTATCCGAAAGACCTTGTTATTTTCCCGGATAATCAGCACATTGCCGTTGCCAACCACTCCAGCAACAGCATTACAACCTTCAAGGTTGACTACGAGAAGAACATCATTATGATGAAGGGCAAACCACGTAAGATCGAGACCCCAAACTGTATCAATATCTGGCCGGTACCGGATGGAGAGGATATTGAGGATATAGAGGCCTGATACATTCTGATGTCAAGCGTTTTTGAAAATGTCCTAAAATAATTGAAGTATTAGCCCCGGCTTTTTGCTGGGGCTTGTTAAATTGAT
>NZ_JBCOMJ010000064.1:0-2954 GCF_040924225.1 Ruminococcus sp. RTP21484sp1_RTP21277st1_D2_RTP21277_210401
CGGCGAGTGAGTAATACACATTGTCCAAATGCGTCCCTCCTGAAAACTTTTCACCCTCCCAACACACTAAATAGCAAATTTGTAAACAATAATTACTGCACACCTTATTGTACATGATTTTCAAGGACTTGAAAAGGAAAAAGTGGGGAGAAATTCATAAAATGTTCATAAATATTTGTTATGATACAAAAGATTGTAATGTCTGGGAAAACGGACGTGTCTTTTTTAGAAAGGGAAGGAAATTATGCGTTTTTTAAATGAGTTGCATGAAGGCGACCGGATCAGTGGCATTTATCTGTGTAAGCAGAAGCAGCCGGCTGTGACCAAGAACGGAAAGCCTTATGAGAATATTATACTCCAGGATAAGACTGGAATGATGGATGGAAAGATCTGGGATCCGAATTCTCTTGGAATTGATGATTTTGACGCACTGGATTACATTGAAGTCATGGGAGACGTGACCAGCTTTGCAGGAGCTATGCAGCTGAATATCAAGCGTGTGCGCAAAGCAGGCGAGGGTGAGTACAATCCGGCAGATTATCTTCCGGTAAGTGAGAACAGCACGGATGATATGTATACCCAGCTGGTTGCCATGATTGGCACTGTGAAGAATACCTATCTGAATACACTTTTGAAGAAACTGTTTATAGAGGATAAAGAATTTTTAAAATCTTTCGAGGAGCATTCCGCAGCCAAGACCGTACATCATGGCTTTATAGGCGGGCTGATGGAGCATACTTTAAGTGTTGCCAGGCTTTGTGATTATATGGCATCTGCTTATCCGGTGATCAAGCGAGATATGCTGATCACAGCAGCACTTCTTCATGATGTAGGAAAGACAAGAGAACTTTCTTCTTTTCCACTGAATGATTATACAGATGAGGGACAGCTTCTGGGACATATTATAATCGGAGCACAGATGATTCATGATCTGATTAAGGAGATACCGGACTTTCCACTGGATCTGGAGAACCAGCTGGTACATTGTATTCTGGCACATCATGGCGAACTTGAGTACGGTTCCCCTAAGAAACCTGCCATGGTAGAGGCAGTTGCCTTGAATCTTGCAGATAATACAGATGCCCGCATGGAGACTCTTACCGAGATTTTTGCAGCAGATAAGAGCAAGAAAGAATGGCTTGGATTTAACAGAATATTTGAATCTAACTTAAGAAAGACAGGAGAATGGTAATCTTTATGGAGTATCGTAAGAATGATATTGTTACGTTAAAGATTGAAGATTGCGGAATTGACGGTGAAGGTATCGGAAAGGCTGATGGCTTCACCGTTTTTGTCAAAGATGCAGTAATCGGAGACACAGTCCGCGCAAAGATCATGAAAGCGAAGAAAAATTACGGTTACGGAAGATTGGAGGAGATTATCACCCCATCTCCTGACCGTGTGGAGCCGAAGTGTCAGTTCGCAAGACAATGCGGAGGCTGCCAGCTGCAGGCCCTTTCTTATGAGAAGCAGCTGGAATTTAAGACTTCCAAAGTCAGGGGACATTTGGAGCGGATTGGCGGCTTTACAGATATTCCTATGGAGAAAATCCTGGGAATGGACCAGCCTTTCCACTATAGAAATAAAGCACAGTTTCCAGTTGGAAAGTCAAAAGACGGCAGAATTATTACCGGATTTTATGCCGGCCGTACACACAGTATTATTGAGAACCGGGACTGTGCTCTTGGGGTAACACGGAATAAGGAGGTTTTGGACCGTGTGATTGCGCATATGGAGAAGTTCCATATTCAGCCGTATGATGAGAACACTGGCAAGGGTTTAGTGCGCCATGTGCTGATCCGATATGGCTTTTTTACGGACGAGATGATGGTCTGTCTGATCATTAACGGGGAGAAGCTTCCTGGCGAAGAGGCTCTGGTGAAATCCCTTCGTCAGATTCCGGAGGCTGTCAGTGTGATGGTAAATGTGAATAAGAAGCGAAATAATGTGATCCTTGGGGAAAAGGTGCGGCTGCTCTGGGGACAGCCATACATTACAGACAAGATCGGAGAGATTTCCTATCAGATTTCGCCGCTGTCCTTTTTTCAGGTAAATCCTTACCAGACAGGGCGTCTTTATGGAAAAGCACTGGAATATGCACAACTTTCCGGAAATGAGACTGTGTGGGATCTTTACTGCGGAATTGGAACAATTTCTCTGTTTCTTGCACAGAAGGCAAAGATGGTAAGGGGCGTGGAGATCATTCCTGCTGCCATTGAGAATGCTAAAGAGAATGCGCGCCTGAACGGATTTGATAATACGGAATTCTTTGTGGGAAAAGCTGAGGAAGTGCTTCCAGAGCAGTTTGCACGCACTGGTGAGCGTGCTGACGTGATTGTAGTAGACCCGCCGAGAAAAGGCTGCGACGAGACCTTGCTTTCTACCATTATCAAAATGCAGCCCGACCGGGTAGTTTACGTAAGCTGCGACAGCGCAACTCTGGCACGGGATTTGAAGTATCTTTGTGAAAGAGGCTACGAATTGAAGAAAGTCTGCCCGGTTGATATGTTCCCGAATACGGTGTCGGTGGAGACGGTAGTTCTTTTGTCCCAACTGAAACAAAAGCCGGATGATTACATTAATGTCACGATTGAACTTGATGATATGATATAACATCTGCAGAGACTAAGGCTACATATGATGAGATAAAGAAATATGTGGCTGAACATAATGCCGGCATGAAGGTTTCCAATCTGTATATCTCACAGGTAAAGAGAAAATGCGGAATTGAGGTTGGAAAGAATTATAATTTACCTAAAAATGAAGATAGCAGGCAACCGCAGTGTCCAGAAGATAAAGAGAGTGCAATTGTGGAGGCATTGAAGCATTTTAAGATGAATAGTTAATAAAGAGAGGTGCAGATGCTATGCCAGGTATACTCAACATCATAAACTTAAGAAAAAAATGGAAAGGAATCTGTTCGCAGGTTCCTTTCATTGTGTTAAAATATAGGC
>NZ_JBCOMJ010000065.1:0-2436 GCF_040924225.1 Ruminococcus sp. RTP21484sp1_RTP21277st1_D2_RTP21277_210401
GGCTTTGCTGCCGCGTCAGCAGCGGAACGGAAAAGGGGGAGAGAGAAAGCGTCCCGCCGCCGCTGCGGTTTATTCCTCTGCCTTAAAGGTGAGGACAGCCATCATCAGTTTTGCTTGCAGCCGTTCCCGAATGTCGTGGTCTACGCCAAAATAGACGTTCCCGCGCTCGTCGTACAGCTTCCGCATGGAGAGGCGGGCTATGTAGCCGCTGAAATGCTGCAAGACAATCTTCATGGCGTCCGGGTCGCCCTTTGTCGCTGCCACAATGACAGGATAAGGAACAAGGGCATTTTCCGGGTAGCCGGGTTCGTTACCATTCGTCCCATTCATCAGCATTTTCCTCCAGATATTTTCTTAATTTCTCAAAAGAGCTTGTCCGCCTGTACTGTATCGTGCTTCTCGACGTGTTGAACAGCTCCGCAATCTCGGTATCGTTCATTCCCTCGAAGTAATACAGCAATATGGCTTTGCGCTTTTCTTCCGGCAAAGTACGGATTGCTTCAAGAAGCAGCTTTGGCGTGATTTTCTTCCCGGCTTTCTCAAAGACGGTTTCGGCGGCTTCACGTTTGAAATATTCATCAAACGTATGAAGCTGCCGCGCTTCGTCTAAGGTCATGTCGGAAAAGGTCACTTCCTTTGCCTTGTGTCTGCGAAGTTCTCTATGGGTGTCGCAAGCTTCATTGTGCAATACCGTATTACAAAACTTCTGAAAAGCACACTGTTTGTAAAACTCCCTGCTATTAGGTTCCACATTCTCACCTCCTTTCTCGTTGGAAAGTTGGTGGTGCTTCCCCCCTTTTCGCGGGGCAATACGGCGTTTTTCAAAAACGCCGCAGACTGTAGACAAAGCCCTGCTTTTGCAGGGTTTTGCTATTATTGGAACCGCTTTTCTGATATAATAAATATCAGAAGGGCGGTGTTTTTTATGATGACGAAAAATACAGATAAAAAAAGAGAACAAATGATGATGTTTTCCATGGATGACATGGTACCTCAAAACCATATGCTGCGATTGATTGATAAAGCAATCAATTGGAACTTTATTTATGATCTGGTTGAAGAAAAATACTGTCCGGATAACGGTCGTCCCAGTATGGATCCCGTCATGCTGATAAAGATACCATTCATTCAGTATCTCTATGGGATAAAAAGCATGCGTCAGACCATGAAAGAGATCGCGGTAAACGTTGCATACCGCTGGTTTCTCGGACTAGACATGTTAGATCCAGTACCTCATTTCTCTACATTTGGAAAGAATTATACCCGCCGTTTCAAAGATACAGACCTTTTTGAGCAGATCTTTTCAAAGATTCTGGAAGATTGTATGAAATATAAACTTGTAAATACAGAACAGATCTTCGTGGATGCAACACATGTAAAAGCCTGTGCAAACAGTAAAAAAATGCGTAAGCGGGTTGCACACGAACAGGCTCTCTGGTATGAAGAGGAATTAAATAAAGAGATTGAAAAAGACCGTCTGGCACATGGAAAAAAGCCATTAAAGAAAAAAGATGATAACCAGCCACCTGCATCCGGTGGAACCGGAAATGATAAGGATTCTATATCTGAAGAACTTCCTGAAGATGTGAAAACCCAAAAATGCAGCATCAGCGATCCGGAAAGTGGATGGTTTCGAAAGGGTGAACATAAACACGTTTTTGCATATGCAGTAGAAACTGCCTGTGATAAACATGGCTGGATCCTTGGATATACAGTACATCCTGGTAATGAGCATGACAGTCGTACTTTTAAAGCATTATACGATAAGATATCTAAACTGAATCCGCAGATGGTAGTTGCAGATGCAGGATATAAAACTCCGGCAATCGCCCATCGGCTGTTGGAAGATGGAATTCAACCACTTTTTCCGTATACCCGTCCCAAGACCAAAGAAGGCTTTTTCGGAAAACAAGAATTCGCATATGATGAATACTATGATTGTTATATATGTCCGGGAGCACATATATTGACATACAGTACAACAAACAGAAGTGGATATAAAGAGTATAAAAGCTGCGGTGAACATTGTGCTGAATGCCAATGTCTTTCAAAATGCACAGAAAGTAAGGATCATGTAAAACTGATCACACGTCATGTATGGGAAGAATATATGGAAGTGGTAGAAGACATTCGGCACACGATCGGAAACAGACAGATCTACCAGTTAAGAAAAGAAACCATAGAGCGGATCTTCGGTACAGCGAAAGAACAGCATGGATTTCGATATACGCAATATGTAGGAAAGGCACGGATGGAGATGAAAGCCGGGCTTACCTTTGCATGCATGAATCTGAAAAAACTGGCAAAGATCCTGGAAAAACGAGGTTGGGACACAGCCAGATTTTTGTTGATTTTGAAAAAAATAAAAAGAAAAGAAGTTTTAAAAGAAAAATGGTGCTGGGCATAACACCCAACACCAAGTTTGTCTACAGTCTG
>NZ_JBCOMJ010000066.1:0-1581 GCF_040924225.1 Ruminococcus sp. RTP21484sp1_RTP21277st1_D2_RTP21277_210401
CAACATCATAAACTTAAGAAAAAAATGGAAAGGAATCTGTTCGCAGGTTCCTTTCATTGTGTTAAAATATAGGCAGGGGTGTATATGATTAAATCTTATAAAACAAGATTTCAAAAGTTTTCTGCATTATTATCTGATCCGGAAATTGCAAAATATGCGAGACAGAATGGAAACCATGCTTTTTCGAGAAAGCGAAAAATGCCCCTAAAAGACATGTTGCTATGCTGTCTTTCAAAAAAGGGGCTTACCACGACATTTGAACTTAGAAACTATTTCAAAGAAAAAGGAGACTTGTCTATGCAGTTATCTGTCCAGGGATATCTACAACAGAGAAAACGTCTAAATCCGGAAATTTTTCCCTATCTGAACCGTAAATATCTTATGGATTTTTATCGTTCTGACGAACCCAGACTGTGGAAAGGATATTTGTTAATCGCGATTGACGGGAGCAAGGCGGAAGTTCCAAACTCAAAGGATAACAGGGAAGCATTTGGAAACAGCGGCAACCAGCATTCCGGGAAAGGGCAGGTACGGGCACTGGTAAGCGGAATGTATGATGTTTTGAATCATTTTTACCTGGATATTGAAATTGAACATATTTGCATCAGTGAAAACGAACTGGCAAAAAGAAACTTAAAACAATTAAAAAAATTTGGAATCAGGAAGCCGGTTGTCGCAGTTTTTGACCGCGGTTATCCTTCCTTAGAGTTTATTGACTTTCTGGAAACGGAAGGGATTCATTATCTGATCCGTCTTTCATCCAACGATTATATGGCAGAACGTAAACGGATGCAGTCGGCAGATGAAAAAGTCATTTTAAAACATTCATCTGCACGCCTACAAAAAATACGAAAAAAACATCCGGAACGATATGAACAGATGCAAAAGAAAGGGAGCACGCTGGTAAGAATATCAAAATCGACTCTTCCCTCCGGGAATGAACTTGCGCTGATGACAGATCTTCCGGATACAATTACCGCAGAAGAATTAGCGGATTTATATTACCAAAGATGGGAAATTGAGAAGAAATACAATACTCTAAAAAACAAAATGAAATTTGAAAGTGTAACAGGGAAAGCCACAGTATATGTGCACCAGGATTTTTGGGCGCAGGTTTTAGTATATAACATGGTTCAGGACATTCGGAACAGTGCGGACGAAGAGGCCGCAGCAGCAGGACGGGAAAACAGGAATAAATATCCCATGCATACCAATGAAAATGTAGCCATCGGTCTTTTCAAAGAGACTATGCTAAAAATCCTTTTGGAACCGGAGGAAAAGAAGCGGATCAAAAAACTTGGAGAACTACAGGAAGAAATGGAGCGCTATGTACTTCCCATAAGGGAACTACCTGGAAAAGAGCGTAGAAAAAACATCTCAAATAAATATAAAAACAATCAAAAGAGTAGCTTTTAAAATGCCCATTCTCCGTTTAAAGGGAGATTATGGGCATTTTAAGTTGTTAAAGTATACAGAAGGAGCTCTGTGAAGATTTCTCTTCGTTTTAATCTGCCCTTTTGAAATGAGTTTTTAGCAGGATAATATAAATGTGTAATATCTAATCTTAAGTTTATGATGTTG
>NZ_JBCOMJ010000067.1:0-1557 GCF_040924225.1 Ruminococcus sp. RTP21484sp1_RTP21277st1_D2_RTP21277_210401
CTTTATAGGAAAGACCGCCTGTGGCGCTCTCTTGAATTGAAAAATGCCCGCACGGAGGCGGGCACGACGACAAGACGATTCTTGGATTAGAAGATATAAAAACCTTCCTCTCCAAAATCGTCATCAAGTTCGTCATCATTTAGAAAATAATCCATATCCAGAAGTTCTTCTTCGCTCATGTGGCGAATGTCCCTGGAAGTCATTCCTTCTGGTGGATTTTCGATGTATTTTTTGCGCAGTTCCTCGATATCTGGTTTCATGGTGTTTTCCTCCTTTGAGAGGATTATATCACAGAATCCATAAAAATTATGCAGAAGACCATCTTCTACGAGCTTTGGACATTATTTTCTCGTACATTTCTTCGAGGGAGACGCGCTTGTGGTTAAAGTAAAGTTCCAGAAAGAGCATTTCATGTTTACAGTCTGGACACTTTAATGGATCATATCCAAAAGAAGAAAGGATAGCTGTGCGCCATTTGTTAAAGTCGCGCAGAGTATGCCGTTTCGCTTTTGAAATTGCTAGGTGCAGATTTTTATCTATTTCGCGGTGACGTGCATAAAGACCGCCATACCGGATCATTTTAAAGTGTTTCTCCGGTATGTGCCGGATCAAACGCCTGATGAAATCTAATGCAGGGATTGTTTCCTGAATATATTTGTCATCTTCATGACGGTTGTAATGAAATGTGACTGTTTCCGAGTCCTCATCATAGCTGTCAATTCTGGATGTGGCAATAACTGGCCGTCCAAGATAACGTCCAATGTATTTTATGACCGTTTCAGGGTCACACTTGTTTGGTTTTGCATAAACGTAAAAGCCTTCTTTATGATTCGTGTAGCACTGGGATTTTATTTTTTTGAAAGAAGATCCGAGTCTGCGTCCCATTTCATCAAGCAGTGCTGTGCGGAAAGCATTACGCAGATAAGTATAATTGAAGTGGTGGACCGGACGCCAGAATCCATCATCACTGTAACCACCTTCCGATATAAGACAGTGGATGTGGGGATTCCATTTTAAATCCCTGCCAAAAGTATGTAGTACCATAATAAAACCAGGTGTATAATTTTTAGACTTGTTCATTTTGAAGAACATACGAGAGACGACACTGGTAACAGAGTGAAAGAGGCAGTCGAGCAGAGTACGGTCTTCAAGAAAAAAGTCACGAAGATTTTCATCAATAGTAAAAACACAGTGGCGGTGCTGGACATTAACAAGTTTAAAAGACATGGAAGTAGTGCGTTCCATGGAATACTTGTTTCCGCAGGTAGGGCAGAAACGGCTGTGGCATCGGAATGGGACAAATTTAAGCTTGCCGCAATGGGGACAACCGTACATGGCACCGCCAAAAGATGGATCACCACAGTTGATCATCTTATCGATATTTTCCATCTCAGTAGATCTCGGATGAAGTGTATATTTAATTTCTTCATAGTAGTCAGTAAAGATTCTTTGTAAGATATTCATAAGCCTATTATGAATGAAAAGTTGAAAAAAAGAAACCCCTATCCCCTCAAGATTGAGGGGCAGGGGAGTTGAAGTGTCGAAGACACTTTTTTA
>NZ_JBCOMJ010000068.1:0-1488 GCF_040924225.1 Ruminococcus sp. RTP21484sp1_RTP21277st1_D2_RTP21277_210401
TGAACTCTTTTACTAAAGGTAGTACCTCGTTTCTTAATAGTTCCTCTGATGCTCCTGTAATAATGAAATCATCTGCATAGCGCACCAGATTTACTTTTGGATTTATCTGTCTACCTTTCGACCAATACCGTTTGAACTTATTCTTCAATAATCTTTCTAATCCGTCCAATACATAATTACACAGCGTCGGTGAAATAGTACCTCCCTGTGGTGTTCCTTGGTCAGTAGCATTGAGTTTTCCCTTTTCCACAAATCCAGCTTTAAGAAATTTGTGCAAAATTTCTTTGTCCATAGGGATATTCTTTTGCATCCATTCATGATTTATGTTATCGAAACATCCTTTTATGTCACCTTCCAACACCCATTCTGGTGCTGTTTTTCGAGCCAAGTCGACAAAACATTGCTCTATAGCGTCTTGAACACATCTGTTGGGTCTGAATCCGTATGAAGTGCCGTCTGCCAGAGTTTCTGTGACTGGTTCCAGTGCCATTTTGTGTAATGTTTGCATTGCCCTATCTTTCATTGTAGGAATACTCAGTGGTCTCTTTTTTCCATTTTTCTTTGGAATGTAGATTCGTCTGAGCGGTTGAGGTTGGTATCCTCTTCTCTGAAGTGTGAATATGGCGTTAAATTTGTCCTCATTACTTATCCAACACACGCCATCTACTCCAGGTGTTCTTTTACCCTTGTTTTCTGTTACTCTTTTTACAGCAATTGCTTTTGCATAAAACGAATGAGTCAGAGTCCATTGTAAGGATTTGATTTTTCCTACTCTGTTCTCCTTTACAGCCTTTGCAATACGCATCTGCAGTTTCTTAACCTCATATTCAGCTGTTCCAAAATCAATATCCTTCCAGCTCTTAATGTGATTTGAAGATGCACACGATTTCTCGTACATTTGCATTTCTCCTTTCAGAAATTCTGCTAATTCTCTTGCAACATAAGACCAGACGGAAGTCTGCCCCCTTTCGGGTGAGTATATTCTCTATCCTTCTCATTACAAGAAGGCATTCGCTTTCTCCGTCCTCCTTACCCGCACATCTATCGGTTTCCCTTACGGGTTACTTTCCGTATCTTTATGGAGATATACGGGCTTACCTTGTTCCACTACATTTATGCTGGTAGATTAGGCTCCACCTTTCTGCCGACGGTTCTATAGTCCGTGTGGTGGCTGTTTCAACCCCCAACCAAACCGCATTCCCATTTTGGGCCAGGCCCAGCAACCTTTGGCCTGTTCGCGCATAACGGCATTTACCAGTGATTCAGATATCTTAGCCATTCTATCCCAGTCATCATCTCAAGTCAGTGTTGCTCTTACTTGTTCTTATCCTCACGGAATCAGTTCTACATCTCTGTAAAGATGATTTTTCATATCTCGTTTCCTCATAGCAGTTACCCGCTACTTTGTAGATATTAGACTCAACTGACGGAACAGCAGGTCTTACACCTTACGGTAAGACAATAAATGTAGTGACTTTCAAGTCACAC
>NZ_JBCOMJ010000069.1:0-1362 GCF_040924225.1 Ruminococcus sp. RTP21484sp1_RTP21277st1_D2_RTP21277_210401
TATTTTATGTGTCTTCGATACCCCATTTAGATGGTTGATACTTCGCAGCTTTATTGGTTTTACCTAATCTATCATTGGCAAGAAAGTTTCGGGAAAACAATCACTCCCCCTCCCCTCGTTAAAAGTTCCTAAATAACCTCAGTTCCAGCCGACACACAGCATTTGGGCAATGTGTATTACTTCAGCGAGCCATTTCAGGCGCGTTCTTAGCGTAAGCGAAATCCAGCGCTTACGTAGACTTATGCGTGAGGGCTCTCCCGAACGCATTAGTCGCAGTTAGCGATTAGTTCGCTGGAGCGTTGCGCTGGCGAGTGAGTAATACACATTGTCCAAATGCGTCCGCATTGAAGAACTTTTAATCAACTAAATAGCAAATTAAAATAAAGGATAACGCTATATGGATATTAGAATTGAAAAAACCAGACAGAGTATTATAAATGCTTTTATAGAGTTGCGTTCTCATAAGGAGCTGGAGAGGATTACGATTAAGGAGTTGTGTGAGAAAGCGCAGATTAATAAGTCTACATTTTATGCACATTATCAGGATATTTATCATCTCTCGGATACGTTGGAAACGGAAGTTGTGGTATCAATTATGGAGAATCTCACTCATCCGGAGAGAGTGCTGGAGGATACCACTTTTTTTTCCAGGGAACTGTTTATGGGGTTTCTGGCAAAGGATTCGCTGATCGGGATTTTGTTTTCGGGAAGCAGGAGTAAATGCCTGGTGCAGAAAATTGAAGCAGCTTTAAAGGAGCTGGTGTTTGGAGCTTACCCTCAATATCGGGATGACAAGGACATTAATATTATGCTCACTTACATTCTATATGGATGTTATTATGCGTTTTATGAAAACCGAAAATATGGAGATGTGCCAGTGCTTTCCAGTATTACAGAACTTACAGGCAAGACGGCGCAGGCAGCATTAAAAATGATAAAAAAATAAAAGCACCTCAATGCACGCAACATTAAATATGATAAAAAACTAAAAGCACCCTCGAAGTGTGCAACTTTGCAACTACTAAACAGTCACCTATTTTCATCGCAGGAGGTCAATAAATTGACAACAAACAATTCGAATATACAAGAAATGAATTCTGGTACTCCACCAGTAACTCCCTTACAAATTTTAAAAACTTACTTCGGATATGATTCCTTCCGGGAAGGGCAGACGGAAATTATAGATACCATTTTAAGCGGACGGGATGCACTGGCGATCATGCCCACGGGGGCCGGAAAGTCTCTTTGTTATCAAGTTCCCGCGCTTCTTTTGCCAGGAATTACGCTCAACATCATAAACTTAAGAAAAAAATGGAAAGGAATCTGTTCGCAGGTTCCTTTCATTGTGTTAAAATATAGGCA
>NZ_JBCOMJ010000070.1:0-1264 GCF_040924225.1 Ruminococcus sp. RTP21484sp1_RTP21277st1_D2_RTP21277_210401
TGGTTGTCGTCAGCTCGTGTCGTGAGATGTTGGGTTAAGTCCCGCAACGAGCGCAACCCCTATCCTTAGTAGCCAGCGGTCCGGCCGGGCACTCTGAGGAGACTGCCAGGGATAACCTGGAGGAAGGCGGGGATGACGTCAAATCATCATGCCCCTTATGATTTGGGCTACACACGTGCTACAATGGCGTAAACAAAGGGAAGCGAACCCGCGAGGGTGGGCAAATCTCAAAAATAACGTCCCAGTTCGGACTGCAGTCTGCAACTCGACTGCACGAAGCTGGAATCGCTAGTAATCGCGGATCAGAATGCCGCGGTGAATACGTTCCCGGGTCTTGTACACACCGCCCGTCACACCATGGGAGTCAGTAACGCCCGAAGTCAGTGACCTAACCGCAAGGGAGGAGCTGCCGAAGGCGGGACCGATGACTGGGGTGAAGTCGTAACAAGGTAGCCGTATCGGAAGGTGCGGCTGGATCACCTCCTTTCTAAGGAAGAAGTAGAGAAGAAAAATGTGTTTTACTGTTGAGTTATCAAGGAAAGACAATTAAATATTTCCGGTGTCGATGCGCTTAGGGGAAACACCCGTTCCCATCCCGAACACGACGGTTAAGACCTAAGCGGCCGATGGTACTGCATTGGAGACGATGTGGGAGAGCAGGTGGGCGCCGGATTAAAAAAGAAAATATATAAGATTTTTAATTGTAACTGGTTTTACCAGTGATCAGAATTTATAAAACAGTTTATAGGTTCTGATGACTGATAAACATTCAGTCAGATTAAAAGATTGTACCTTGAAAACTGCATACATGTAAATTTGATTAAAGTTTAATCAAATATCCTTGATACAAACGTTAAAACGTAAGATAGGAAGACATCGATTTAGTCTGTGAGAGCAGACGAAGATCAACAATGAGAATCAAAAGACCGCATCACCTACGCTAGGGTGATGAGCGAAAGGTCAAGCAATAAGGGCACAGGGCGGATGCCTTGGCACTAAGAGCCGAAGAAAGACGTGATAAGCTGCGATAAGCTTCGGGGAGGAGCAAATATCCTTTGATCCGGAGATCTCTGAATGGGGAAACCCGGCAGAGCACACCTCTGTCATCCATACGCCAATCCATAACGTATGGAAGGGAACCCGGGGAACTGAAACATCTAAGTACCCGGAGGAAAAGAAAGAAAACTCGATTCTGCAAGTAGCGGCGAGCGAACGCGGAAGAGCCTAAACCGGAATGCGTGCATTCCGGGGTTACGGACTGCAT
>NZ_JBCOMJ010000071.1:0-1208 GCF_040924225.1 Ruminococcus sp. RTP21484sp1_RTP21277st1_D2_RTP21277_210401
CGGAGCCGTAGGGAAACCAAGTCTTAACAGGGCCTTAAGTCAGTAGGAGTAGACCCGAAACCGGGTGATCTACCCATGTCCAGGATGAAGCTGCCGTAAGAGGCAGTGGAGGTCCGGACCCACATCCGTTGAAAAGGGTGGGGATGAGGTGTGGGTAGGGGAGAAATTCCAATCGAACCCGGAGATAGCTGGTTCTCCTCGAAATAGCTTTAGGGCTAGCCTCGGTCATGAGTCTTGTGGAGGTAGAGCACTGAATTTCCTAGGGGGCGTCAAAGCCTACCGAAGAATATCAAACTCCGAATGCCATGTAGACAGGACCGGGAGTCAGACTGCACGAGATAAGTTGGGCAGTCAAAAGGGAAAGAGCCCAGACCTTCAGTTAAGGTCCCAAAGTGTACGTTAAGTGGAAAAGGATGTGGGGTCTCGAAGACAACCAGGATGTTGGCTCAGAAGCAGCCATTCATTCAAAGAGTGCGTAATAGCTCACTGGTCGAGAGGCCCTGCGCCGAAAATGTCCGGGGCTGAAACGTACCACCGAAACTAAGGGATCCGAAAGGATCGGTAGAGGAGCATTGCATGCGGAACGAAGCAGTACCGTAAGGAGCTGTGGACTGCATGGAAGAGAGAATGCCGGAATGAGTAGCGAGATAAAGGTGAGAATCCTTTAGGCCGAATATCCAAGGTTTCCAGGGTAAAGCTGATCTGCCCTGGGTAAGTCGGGGCCTAAGGCGAGGACGAGAGTCGTAGCCGATGGACAACAGGTGGAGATTCCTGTACTGCGGTATGACAGAACTGTGGGGACACGTAAGGAAAGCGGAAGCCGGGAATGGAAAGCCCGGTGCAAGCAGGGTACCAGTCGCTTAGGCAAATCCGGGCGGCAATGGGAAGCTGTGATGCGGAGCGAAATACAAGTAGCGAAGTCCGTGAGCCATGCGTCAAGAAAAGCCGCTATTGTTTATACCGTACCCGTACCGTAAACCGACACAGGTGGATGAGGAGAGAATCCTAAGGCCGGCGGAAGAAGCATTGTCAAGGAACTCGGCAAAATGACCCCGTAACTTCGGGAGAAGGGGTGCCACTGAGAAGTGGCCGCAGAGAATAGGCTCAAGCAACTGTTTAGCAAAAACACAGGTCTATGCGAAACCGAAAGGTGAGGTATATGGGCTGACGCCTGCCCGGTGCTGGAAGGTTAAGAGGAGAGGTTAGCG
>NZ_JBCOMJ010000072.1:0-1011 GCF_040924225.1 Ruminococcus sp. RTP21484sp1_RTP21277st1_D2_RTP21277_210401
TGATATGCCCCTTGTCAAGTAGACAGGTGAAATATCTAAAGGTAAGCGACAAAAATACCTACATTTCATTTTGGAGTGTAGGTATTTTTATGCACACCATTTCTCTTTATATTTTTTAATTCGTTTGTTTTCTGGAATAGGATATTCTACTGGTATGTCAGATTTCAGTGCTTCTTGACGTACTTCTAGGGGTGTTTTGCAGCAATACCTATCCTGTGGACGTTCTTCACTATAAAATCTTATATAATCCTTTATTGCAAATCTTAATGAGGATTCATCAGTTATTTCGTACATCTGATACATTTCTGCTTTGATAATTCCCCAGAAACCTTCTGTTGGTCCATTATCAATACAATGTCCAACCCGAGACATGGATTGTCTCATTTCTTGTTTTACAAGTTTCTTTTTAAACATTTTGCTGGTATACTGGAATCCCCGATCTGAATGAAAAATCGGCTTTGCACAGGGGTTCAACGCAATTGCCTTATCAAAAGTTTTAAATACTAATTTATTATCATTTCTGGCACTAACAGCATATGACACAGGATATCTATCATACAGATCTATAATGGCACTTAAATACAACTTCTTTTTTTTACCTGGCACTTTAAATTCAGTCACATCAGTAGCCCATTTTTGATTGGGTGCAGTTGCGTAAAAATCTCTTTGTAATATATTTTGTGTTGTTTCATCTGCATTGGCATTCCTATATTTTTTCTTCTTTTTTCGTATAACGGAATGGATTCCCAGTTTTTTCATAATTCTGTGAACTCTATTTTTGCTGTACTTTGTTTGATTAAAATGATTGATCCAAGAAGTCATTCTCCGATACCCTAAGATATGACTAAAGCGTTCATCATACTCCTTAATGAGCTCTGCAAGTTTGATGTTTTCCATTTCATCCTCAGGTGTTTCACGGTGTAGCCATTTATAATAAGCAGCTCTTGCGACCTCCAAATGTTTACACATCCATCCAATACTCCAGTTTTTCTCTGTATGAAAATATTCTAT